>CAMCYT010000177.1 GCA_945885485.1 Prosthecobacter debontii | reverse complement strand
TCGGTGGGATCGGTGGGATCGGTGGGATCGGTGGGATCGGTGGGATCGGTGGGATCGGTGGGATCGGTGGGATCGGTGGTGCCAGAGGCATTCGTGCATTTTACACTCCGATATAATAAAGCTTAGTTGTAATGGTTTGTAAGACATGTCGCAGCTTATTTCCAAGAGTTTGGTATTGTCGCGCTATTGACCTTGACTGGGTGCGGCGTCTGTAGACCCTATCTCGCGACATCCAATTCATTATGACCCTGCAAACTATTCTGCTATCTGGTGCTAAATCGATCTTGATTCGATTTCATATAATTACTTTTTTCATCCTAGCGTCATCCTCAGGAGTGATCTTTGCGCAGGATTTTGAGGGAAAAAAGATCAGTGAAGTTTCTATTCGTTATGTGGGATCGAAGACTGTGGACGAGGCAAGATTGCGTAACTTGATGGTGACGAAGGCTGGGACGATTTATCGCGCTGAAAATTTGGATAATGATATCAAGACTTTGTTTGAGTCTGGCTTAATTGATAACGTCAAGTTTCTTGCGGAATCTGCCGGAGAGGGTGTCCGGGTTATTGCTGAAGTGCAGACACGTCCAGCCATCAATGGAGTTGGATTTGTCGGAAATTCTATTTTCTCCGAACAGAAGCTCGCCAAGGAGACCAAGCTTAAATCAGGCGGCACGATGAGTGATGCGGAAATTCTTGAAGCGCGTCTGAATCTTGAGAAGTATTATCAGGGGCACGGCTATCCGGATATTTTGATTTCACATCGGACTCAAGAGACTGGACAAGCAGGTTTGGCGGATTTGATTTTTGTGATCGATGAAGGTGTGAAGAACGAAGTCCGCAAGATTCGTTTTGAGGGTAACACAATCTTCACGACTGCGGAGTTAAAAAAGGAGATGAAAACGAAGGAGAAGGGTTGGTTCTCATGGCTGACTAAATCCGGTCGGTTTGAATCGACGGCATTGGATGAGGATCTGGATGCGGTGTTAGATTATTATCGTAGTAAAGGTTATCTGCGTGTGAGTAGTTCTGGGATCCGTCGTGACCCAGTGAAAGATGGTCGTGTGGATCTTGTGATTCCTATTTCTGAGGGAGAAAAATACACCGTTACTGGAATCAGCTTTGGAGCAATGTCGGTGTTTAAATCCGAGGAGCTTTATCCCTCGATGACCTTGAATGGAGGCAATGCTTATTCGTCTACGGAAATGCGTGAGGATATTAAAACCATCCGTAGTTTCTATGGTTCACGTGGTTATGCTGATGCGGTCGTGACTCCGGATATTAAAGATGCGGGTCCGAATCAGGTTTCCATCAAGTATCAGATCACTGAGGGTTCCCGTTATCGTGTTGGACGAGTTAACATTCAAGGTAACTCGAAAACGCAAGATAAAGTGATTCGTCGTGAGGTTCCGCTGAAGCCGGGAGATTGGTTCAACACAGTAGAACTTGAGACAACCAAGGCTCGTCTACAAAACCTTCAATACTTCAGTGATGTGCAAGCGAATGGTTCACCAGGAGGTAGCGGGTATCGCGATATTGATGTTCTGGTTGAAGAACGCAACACGGGTTCCGTGGGTGTGGGTGTGGGTTTCAGTTCTATTGATAACGTGGTGGGTTTCCTCACGCTTGAACAAACGAATTTTGATATCATGAACCCATGGAATTTTACGGGTGGTGGTCAGCGTTTCGGAATGAACCTGCGCGCTGGTTCGGAGCGTAGCGAATTCAGCCTGTCGCTAGTTGAGCCATGGTTCATGGATCGTAAGCTCTCACTGGGTGGCGAACTTTTCTATCGTCAGTCATCTTTTTTCAGTGATGTCTATGAGCAGACCAATGCTGGCGCTTCGATTTTCCTCCGTAAGCCGTTGGGTGAGAAATCCTCTGTTAAGCTCGCTTACACGTTAGAAAATATCAGTGTGGATGTGGAATCTGGTGCTACAGCTTTGTTCACTCCTGAAGATGGTGATTTCGTTCGCAGTGCGTTGACGCTGAGTTATCTTTATGACAGCCGTGATAGCACGATCACTCCGCGCAAAGGCGAGAAATTAGACGTTTCGCTTGCGGTTGCAGGATTGGGTGGGGATGTGGAAACAATTACTCTTTCGACGCAAGGGTCGAAGTATTGGAATCTTAAATGGGATACGATTCTCTCACTCAATGGTGAGGTTGCATTTGTGGATGCAATTAACGGAGATGTGCCGATTTTTGAACGTATGTTCTTGGGTGGTGGCAGAACCCTACGTGGGTTCGAATTCCGCGACATCGGTGGTGTGCGCGACAATGGACCGGGTGGTTCAGATGAAGTGTTGGGAGGTCAGTCATTGGCGTTCCTTAATACCGAATACACAGTGCCTATTATTGAAACCGTGCGTGCGGCTTTATTCTATGACATGGGCTTTGTGAACACTGATTCATGGGACATTGGTCCGGACGATGTATACAGTGACGTTGGCTTTGGTATCCGTATCCAACTTCCAATCAGCCCAGTTCCACTGGCATTGGATTATGCGTTTCCAGTTAGTTCGCCTGATACAACGGCCGATAAGGGTGGACAGTTTAACTTCTACTTGAGCTACGAATACTAATATTTCTCTTATGCCGTCATTGATTGTTTTAGCTGCAGGGATGGGTAGCCGTTACGGCGGTTTGAAGCAATTGGATCCGATGGGTCCGAATGGTGAGACCGTTCTGGATTACTCAGTCTATGATGCGATTCGTGCCGGGTTTAACCGAGTGATCTTTGTGATTCGTGAGGATTTCTCGGAGGCATTCAAGTCGGGTATTGGTGAACGGTTTGCAAAGCTTATCCAAGTTGATTATGCGTATCAGCGCTTGGATGATTTACCTGCGCCGTTTGCACCGCCGGCTGGACGGACTAAGCCATGGGGGACTACGCATGCGATACGTGCGGCGAGAGAACTGGTTGATGGTCCGTTTGCGGTGATCAATGCGGATGATTTTTATGGCAGGGATGCTTATTTGCAGGCGAGTCGTTTTTTAAAAAATTCGGATGAAGATCGTTGTGGATTGGTTGCGTATCCTTTAGAGAATACGCTTTCCGAGCACGGCAGCGTGAATCGAGGGATTTGTGAAGTGAGTCAGGAGCGGATGCTGCAGGCAGTTGAGGAAGTGGTGAAGATTTCGCGTGATGCGTCTGGTGAAATTTCTGGGATAGGCTTGAATAGCGAGCGCCGAGTGCTTGGAGCGAAGGCACCTGCATCGATGAATTTCTGGGCATTCCCGCAGCGGTTTATGGCGGATATAGAATCGGAGTTTTTTGATTTTCTTGTCCAACATGGAGATAAAGAGACCAGTGAATTTTACATTCCGACAGTGGTAGATACCCTGATTCATAAGGGTAAAACCCAATGTGAAGTGATTGAGACCAGTGCGACTTGGTTTGGTGTGACTTTTCCAGAAGATAAGCCCTTTGTCGTAGAATCGATCGCGGAACTTATCTCTAAAGGTGACTATCCCGAAAAACTTAGTTCCTGAAGCTTCGTGGCTGGGTTTTAACCCAGAGTGATATCAAAAAAATCTTTCATCACCGCGCGGTAGACCTCGTGTTTGAAGGTGGGCAGCCAATCGAGATCGAACTCAGTGGGGTGGATCCAGCGATAGGCCCGGAACTCGCAGGGTGTTTGCTTTACGTTAACTTCTGGGGCATCGGCTCTTACCTTACAGAGGAAATAGGTTTGCTCTTGGCCGTGATTACCGTGTTTTTGAATTTTTTTGGAACGGACATCAGCCGGGTAAAGGTAGCGATAGCCATCTTTGCGTATAAGAATTTCGTAATGTTCTTTACGTAGCCCGATTTCCTCGCGGATTTCACGATAGAGTGCTTGCTCGATGTCTTCGCCAAAGTCGACACCTCCTTGGGGGAACTGCCATGCGCCAGGAATAGTATGTCTCTCGCAAATGAGGAGATTACCATGCACGTCGATCATCAGTGCGGCGACATTGGGGCGGTAACGAACCATACCGATAACTTGCGCAAAAAAATCGCAGCTATCAATAATTAACTTATCTAAAGTATTTTTAGGGGCTGGTCAAAAACAGGTTGTAGTTGTATTAAAAGAAAATGATCAAACTTCAAATTTTAGTTATTTCTTCGTTAATGGCGTATTCAGGTGTGGTTTATTCGCAGACTCCGGCTCCGACTAATCCGACTGATCCGACCCAAAATCAGAATGAGCAGCGAGGCAGAAAAGGTTTTTGGGAGGCAAGTTTGACGGGAGGGAATTACGTGGTTGCATTGTCCCGGATTACCTCTGTGAGCAGGCACCGGTATGTGTTAGATAGTGCGGTGATTGTGGATGAGGTGACCATTGATACGGAGGGGCAGTCGCTGGCACGATTTTATTTCATCTCGCCGGTGACGACAGCGGGTCCAGAATCTGGGACTGCTAAGTTAGCAGAGCGAGCTGTTGAGATTGCGAACAACATAGCAACTGAGAGGGGCAGTACGGCTCAGGATATGGTTCAAAAAAAATATCCCTTAACGACACATTCGAAGACGATTGAGTATCGTTTGATGACTGAGGCGCAATTAAGCGCTTTGTATCAGAGTGCGAAAACTGCGTGGCAGACGGGTGATGGCCGGGTGTTTAAGGGATAGTAAAGTTTCAGAGCCCAAGCGATGCGTAGATTTGGCGGGTGGCGTAGGATTTGTTGAGGGTGTAGAAGTGGATACCTGCGATAGATTGATCGAGTAGTTCGGCGCATTGTTGGGCGGCGTAGTGGATGCCTGCGCGTTCGACCGCTTCGGGGTTGGCGTTGGCGCGGTCTAAAGCTTTGATGAGTTTGGCGGGATAGCGGGCACCGGCGGCGAGCTCGGCCATGCGTTTCATGCTAGAGATTGAAGTCACTGGCATAATTCCGGCAATGATGGGAATGTGGATGCCGGCAAGTTGGCAACGATCCCGGTAATCAAAGAAATCATGATTGTCGAAAAACAGTTGGGTGCAGATGTAGTCTGCGCCGGCGTCGACCTTGGTTTTCATGTGATCGAGTTCATCAACGCGATTGGGGGTAGCGGGGTGCCCTTCTGGAAAACCGGCGACGCCGATGCCGAAGCCACGTGGATCAGGATGGCGGCCAGAATTGTTAAAGGATTTGATATGAGCGACGAGGTCGGCGGCGTAGCGGAAATGGCCTTGAGACCAATCGTAGTTTGGTTGGTCTTTCGGTGGATCGCCGCGTAGGGCTAGGATGTTGGAGACGCCTGCATCCGCGTAACGGGTGAGGATGGCATCGATTTCTGATTTCGTGTGACCTACGCAGGTGAGGTGGGGGACAGGTGGGATGTTGGTGGTTTGTTTGATGCGAAGAACTAGATCATGGGTCAGCTCACGTGTGCCGCCGCCTGCACCGTAGGTTACGGAGACGAAGGAGGGAGAGAGGGTCTCGAGGTTCTGAATAGTCTCATAAAGTTCCTCCCATGCGGAGGCAGCGCGCGGAGGAAAGAACTCAAAGGAAAGAGAGGGCTTTGGGGCACTTAAGATGTCGGTAATGTGCATTTGATGCGGGATGGAGGATTTGAGCGAAACTTATTGATGGATGGAGTGTTGTAAAGCGAGCTGAGCGAATCATCGCGGCAAATTTCTAAATTTTAAA
>CAMCYT010000176.1 GCA_945885485.1 Prosthecobacter debontii | reverse complement strand
GCCAGTCGAGCATAAGGGTGATATCGGTATAGGATTTTTCAGTCCAAAGATCTTTAATGGTTCCGGGCTGACCATTGTGTTTGATGATTCCGTTAGAAACTGTCCAGTTGGACATGTTCTCCTCATGCTTCCATCCTTTGAGGCTGGAGCCATCGAAGATTTGCGTGAAACCGGTATTCTTGATGCGCTCGACATTCGCCTCTGGTGCGACCTCGGCGATTCGGATATTTTTATATGATACTTTATCACCATGCCCCAACCACGCGATGTGACCTGCACGACGTTTCACGCCTTCGTGTTTTGGATTTTTCTCGCTGAGTTGTTCGAGGTTCGCTTCGAGGATGGTCTCGCCATTGAGCACGACTTTGACTTGTGAGCCATTCACTGTGACTTGCTGGTGATTCCACTCGCCGACGGGTTTGAGCCCGCTCTTCTTCGCTGCGGCCAAGGTGTAAATTCCACCGTGGAATTGGTAATCCTTGAGATACTTGTATTTCTCGGCGGTGTTATCGAGCACTTGGATTTCCATGCCTGTGTATGCGCCATCGCCGGTTCCCGGATAATGAATCCCCAAACCATTGTTCGCCCCGGGAGTGAGCAGGAAATCAAATTCGAGGATGTAATTAGAAAAGGTTTCCTCGGTGATCAGGTTCCGGCCTTCCGGAGTGCAGGCGATTGCGCCTTCCTCAACGATGTAGCCATCCCCTTTCCAACCTGTTAGATCTTTACCGTTGAATAAGGAACGCATTTTTAATTCCTGCTCCGCGCTGGCGATACCGCTCGCGAGGGCCGACAAGGCGATGATTTGGATAAGGATTTTCATGGAACTCATAGGTCTACTGTTTTACCTGTGCGGAAACTTTCATCCGCAGCTTCCACAATGCGCATCGATGCCACCGCATCGTCCATGTGATCTTCGAGATCCATATTTTCAAGAATCGCTTTGAGGAAAAATTCCTGCTCGCGGTGACAGAGATCATCATGATCCGGTTCGTCATGAAGACGGATTGTCTCGTCCTTCTTCGCAAAGTTTCCTTCGGCATCGAGTTCAGAATGATGAACGCGCAGAGCTTGTGTCTGGGTATGCGCATCGACATTCGCGCTCTGGCCTTCGGCCGCAGCTTTGTCCGCCACGATGGAAACGCAGCCTTTTGGGCCTACCACGTCTTTCACGAAAAACGCGACCTCACTCATCATCGGGCCCCAACCCGCTTCATACCAACCGACCGATCCGTCCTCGAACGTGACTTGCAGTGCGCCGTAGTTGATTTTTCCTTCAGGTAATTCATTGCTCAAACGCGCACCGATTCCGGAAACACGCACCGGTTTGGAACGGGTCATTTGGCACATGACATCGACGTAATGCACCCCGCAATCGACCACTGGGGAAATGGATGACATCAGGTTTTTGTGGGTCTTCCAGTTTGCGCCGAACGATTGTTGATTGAGGTTCATCCGCATCACTAGCGGTTTCCCCAGGGTTTGGGCCACATCGATGAATTTGATCCAGCTCGGATGATGGCGGAGAATGTATCCGATCACCAACTTGCGATTCGTCACGCGGGCTTTGGCGACGATCCGCTCAGCCTCCACAACTTTTTCCGCCAAGGGTTTTTCAATGAAAACATGGCAACCTGCATCGAACGCCGCCTCGGCGAATTCGGCATGGGTATCGGGATAAGTGGAAATGGAAACCGCATCCGGCTTAGTGGCTTTGAGTGCCTCGTAGAAATCGGCAAACTCAGGATAACCGCCACCAAGCTCTTCATTCAACGCCTTCCGACTCTCCGGTGAACGCGTCACAATCCCACAAATTTCAAAACCCGGAAGGCGATGGTAAGCGAGAGCGTGTGAGCGACCCATATGGCCCGCGCCTGCACAGAGAATGCGAATCGGTGATGACATGCGCGGATAGTGTTGTGCCCGAAAAAAAGAATCAAACCCTGAATTTTTACCAGAAACGGGGTTTGTGGTTAAGTTTTCACCGCAGAGGCGCAGAGGTCGCGGAGGGCCGCAGAGCAGGACATGCGAATTCTAAATGGGGATTGAATACTTTTCCTCTAAACCTCGAAGTTTTATCAGTGATGAAGAACAAAGTGAAATATTTACAAAAATACTAAAAATTTAATCTTCCTCCGCGACCCTCTGTGACCTCTGCGTCTCTGCGGTGAAAAATTCTGAATTCTCACCCGCACCCACAACCACTCCCACACGAGCTCGCCCGTTTTGCGGCGAGTTTTTCCTCAAGGGCTTTTGCAGTTGGGGTGATGGAAAGTCCACCGAGGTTGGTGCAGCGGACTTCGCGGGGCATTTGCTTGGCCACTTGCTTGGCGGTTTCAATGACTTCGTCGAGAGGGATGACTTGATCGTAACCTGCCAGCGCCATGTTTGCGCAGCAAAGCGCGTTCGCTGCGGCCATGACGTTTTTGCCGAGGCAGGGAGCTTCCACTCGGTTTGCGATCGGGTCACAGATCAGACCGATCATGCTTTGAAAGGCCATAGATGACGCCGCGACCGCTTGATTGAGCGGGCCGTTGGCTAGTGTCACCAATGCCGCCGCTGCCATACTCGCAGCAGATCCGCCTTCTGCCTGACATCCGCCAACCTCTGCGGCAAAGGTCCAACGGGTCGCGATAAACACGCCGATGATCCCGCTCGCCAATAAAGCTTTTGCCATTTCCTCTTCGCCAAGACCCATCGAGTCTGCCATCGCCACCACCGCTCCGGGCAAGGCCGCGCAGGCACCTGCTGTCGGTGCCGCGACGATGACTCCCATCGAGCTTTTCACCTCCATCAGTGCGGTGACATAGAGAATGATCCGATTCAGCGCACCACCATCGAGCAAAGTCCCCGCACGCATCATTTCATCGAACTTGCCGCATTGATGACCGAGTACGCGATCGTCATACACCGTGCCCGAGATGCCTTCTCCAATCGAGCGACGCACGATTTTCACGATCTCCAGCATTTTCGCGATGACTTCCGCCTCGCTGATTCCGCCGCGCGCCATTTCATAGGCCGCTGCCAGCTTCCACAAAGGAGTCCCCTTGCCTGCATCGAATGCCAACATTTCTTCACAGGTCGTGAAAGGCACGTGGGTGAATTTTCCAGAAGTCACCGGAAGCACCGGCGAAAGTCTTTTGACGGAGCGGACGTTCGGTAGCTTTGAGGTGATCGCCTCATCGATAAATCGACCCGCCTTGACCTCGATCAAGCGGCGTTTTTCGGATTGGTGAACGAGAATTTCGTAAGCTTCAAATTCGCTCTCAAGCGCTTTGACGAGATCGGTCGTATCGCCTTCCGACCAGAGCAAAGTTTCATGGCAGTCGCCAAAAAGAGAAACCGCGAAGCCATCGATATCGATCACTTCCATCATTCCGCCGCCTGTGGAAATCGCGCGCAGGGTGTGGGTTTCAGCATCGCTGCGCAGAGTCAGCCGATACGTATTCGGATGCGGATCGCCCGCATCCACGGTTTCGATGGCAATCCTGACTCCTGTATCCTTCAAAGTCTGCATCGAACCCGGCAGGAGCGCATCCGCCGCGTCCCAACCCATCAATCCTCCAAACAAACCCATATCCGAACCCTGCGTGTCATGCGTGGTCGGCAGCGAGCCATTGCGGTCGAACTCCACCAAGATATCGGTGAAATCATTTCCCATCAACTCCCGTGCCAATCGGCCAATCCGCAGCGCCGCAGCGCAGTGGGAACTCGAAGGCCCACGCATCACGGGACCGATCACATCGTTGAAAATACTGACTACCATAAAATGAAAAAGTTAATTGGCTTATCGAATGCCAGCCATCACGCCATCTGAGAACTCAAAATGCAAGCTGGATACCATAAGCTTGGCTGAGGATGATTCAATCTCTGGATCGGCGGAATACCTCTTATTTATAATTTGTCTGTTCCGTTGGGTTGATAGAGGCGGCGCAGGCTCTGGAGTGCTGGAGCTTGCTCCAGCCGTGCGGTGGACGGAGCTTGCTCCGTCGCGGGTAGTTTTGTTCTTTTTCCTGCGCTCCACCTGCCACGCGGAGCAAGCTCCGCTCATTTTAGGCGGAGGCAAGCCTCCGCACTCCGGATCTATATCCTGTGCAAATAGGGCAGTCCTTTCTGGGGCCTGATCAACTTGCGCCAGACGATGGAGCTGCGTTACGCCCTATAATCTCACGAATCGCCCATTCAGCGTGTTCAGCAATCAGTGAATCCTCATCCTTAGCGGCGATTTCTAGCGCAGGCAGATCCTCATCCGTCCCAGTATTCCCGAGAGCCACGCAGACGTTTCTTAAAAACCTTGGACGCTTGATGCGCTTGATGGGCGATTTGGCGAAGACCTGCCGGAACGCCTCATCATCCATTCCGAGGAAATCGCGAAGCCGATGAGCGAAAATTTCTGGCCGCGCTTGGAATGTGATTTCGCGCGATTCTTTCGCAAAGCGATTCCATGGGCAAACATCCAAGCATTGATCGCAGCCATAGATTCGATCTCCGATCGCGCGGCGGAATTCTTTTGGGATAGGCCCTTTGTTTTCGATGGTGAGATAGGAAATACAACGACGTGCATCGAGCTTGTGCGGGGCGATGATGGCTTGGGTCGGGCAAGCATCCATGCAGCGTGTGCACTTCCCGCAATGATCGCCGAACGCAGGATCGGGACTGAGATCAAGAGTCGTTAGAATATCCGCGAGAAAAAACCATGTGCCCATCTGACGGTGAATCTGCACGGTCGATTTTCCATTCCAACCCAGCCCGGAGTCGGTTGCGAAATCGCGTTCAAGAATCGGTCCGGTATCGACGTAATAACGTTGCGTGCCGCCGAACTCAACCAAAGCCGCATTGAAATCCGCAAGGCGCTTTTCTATCAGATCGTGGTAGTCATCGTTCCACGCATATTTGGCGATCCGATAATTTTTCGGATGGTCTTCAGGAAACGGATCGTCGCCGGTGTAATAATTCACCGCTAAGCAAATCACCGCCTTACAACCTAGCAGGACTTCCCGTGGATCACAGCGACGGCTCGGATTTCGTTCCAGCCATTGCATGTCGCCATGGCTGCCGTTTTCAATCCAGGCTTCAAATTCATCCGCATGGGTCGCACGTTTGGCATGAGCAATCCGGCAATCGTCAAAGCCAAGCTCCGCAGCCAACGCTTTCACTTTCGAGTTTAGATCGTTCATTCAGAATGAGTGAAAAAGTAACTAGCGCTCTCCAAAATCCCAGTAGCGATTTCTTTGGAATCCAGACCTGCGGTATCGATTTTTAAATGTGCGGTTTCTCGATACCAAGGTTCACGCTCCGCCAGTAAAGAGGAGATTCTCTCGCGCGCATCCATGTGATTAAGCAGCGGCCGATCTTGACTGCGCGAGGTACGGTCATAAATCACCTCTACTGGGGCGGATAGCCAAACCACGTATCCGAGTTTGAGTAATAGGCTACGGTTTTCAGCTCGAATCACCACGCCTCCTCCCGTCGAAATGATCTGACGTTTGTCGGATTGCTTGGCAATTTCTAGGAGCTGAAAGGTTTCGAAATCGCGAAACGCGGCTTCTCCTTCTTCTTCGAAAATCTCGGTGATTTTCTTTCCCATCGTTTCTTCGATCAATCGATCCATGTCGATCAGCGGG
>CAMCYT010000175.1 GCA_945885485.1 Prosthecobacter debontii | reverse complement strand
ACCGATGCGGGCTTGGTTGAGGAATGGAGAATCCGGTGGGTAGAGCGGGATGACTTCGCCTCCAGCAAGGATGGGTAGCGGTTTGAAGGGCTCCGCGGCGATGACTGGGAGGAGCGAGGCGATGAGGAGGGCTGGAATTTTGTGATATGATTCTAACATATTATTAAAAGCGGTATGTTTCCACCGTAAGTCCTTCGACGCGGTTGAAGTGATTATGATGCTTTATCTCCTATCGACTTCTTGTTCGTTCAGGAAGACTGGATTTTTCCCAGTAAATCACTGCTTTTTTATCTGATTCTCGAACGGTGAGAGTGGACAATGCACTGATAATGGAGCCGCCTCGTGCATTTGCGGGATCGAAACGCGCTCGTCGGACGACTGCGGAAAAGGATTCACCCTTGAGTTTGGCGCATCGGAGCTTATCGTAAGCATCGAGTTGTAGTGAAATCGATTTTCTAGCCATGTGTGGAATCATGCATGGATTGATGAATCAATCAAAGAAATTGATCTTGGCATAATCTTATCAAAGAAGATCGGCGACCGAAGATCGCCGCTACTATTGCAACTGAGTCTCTGCGAGGAAGCGATACGTTCCGTTCGCGGCGTAGAGGTTGTCGTGATTACCTTGTTCGACGAGTTTGCCTTTTGAGATCACGAGGATTTGATCGGCGTGGCGCACGGTGGAGAGGCGGTGCGCGATGACGAGTGATGTGCGGTTTTTCATCAAGCGCTCGAGAGCTTCGTTGACGAGGCGTTCGGATTCGGAGTCGAGGGCGGAGGTGGCTTCGTCTAACAGTAAGATTTTCGGATCGGCGAGTATGGCGCGGGCGATGGCAATGCGTTGGCGTTGGCCACCGGAGAGCTTGGTTCCGCGTGGGCCGACCATGGTTTCGTAAGCACTTGGGAGTTCGGCGATGAAATCGTGGGCGTTGGCGAGTTTGGCGGCGTGTTCGATTTCGTCAGCAGATGCGCCGGGTTTGCCGTAGGCGATGTTTTCAGAAATCGTGCCGCCGAAGAGCATGACTTCTTGCGGGACGATGGCGATTTGTGACCGCAGGCAATCGAGGGAAAAGTCTTGGGCATCGGTTCCGTCAAAGCGGATGTTGCCGGAGGTTGGATCGTTGAAACCGAGGATAAGTGAGAACAAGGTAGACTTTCCAGCGCCGGATGGTCCGACGATGGCGGTACGTTGACCGGCGGGGATTTGAACGGAAATTTCGCTCAAAGTTGTGATTTCTGGGCGGGATGGATAGTTGAACGAAACGTTATCGAGTGAGATCTGGCCTTTCAGTGCGATTCCGGAATTTCCGGTTTTACGCTCGCCCTGCATGTCGAGAATTTCACGGAGTCGCTCGGTAGCGCCGGCGGTTTGTTGGAATTGAGAAATGATTTCCGGAAACGATCCGAGTGAGGCGCCAACGAAGATGGAGAAGATGATGAAAAAGAAGAAATTCTCCCAAGTAATATCGCCGACCGAATACATGCGTGCGCCATACCAGACGACGAAGGCGATGGTTCCGAACAGCACGAAGATGATGAACGAGAGGAAAGCGCCACGTGCTTTCGCACCGCGCAATGTGACGGCGAGGAAGGATTGGAGCGAGGATTCATAGCGCTCGCATTCGAAGGGTTGATTATTGAAGGATTTCACATCCGCGATATTTTGGACGGATTCTTCGATCACGGTTGAAGCTTCGGCGAGGGATTGTTGAGCAGCTTTGGAATGGTTGCGAACTTTGCGTCCGAAAAAGGCGATAAGTAAAACGACGACGGGGATGCAGCCCAGCATAACGACTGAGAGCTTCCACGAGGCGATGAAAATAAAGATCAAGCCCCCGATGAGGACGACAGTTTGGCGGACGGCTTGGGGAACCGTGCTGAGCAGGGTCTCACGGACAAGGGCGAGATCTGCTGAGACTCGGTTGCTCAGAGAACCAGCGCGTTGGTCCTGAAAGTAAGGAACCGGCAAGTGCAGGAGATGTTTGAAAAGATCTTTGCGCAAGCGGTTTAGGGCGGATTCGCCAGAACGGATGAAACCCTGAACGCGGAAATAGCCGATGGTTGCCTGCAGAAACAAAACCGCGATGAGTTTCAGGATGATCTCGTTGATTTTCGCGAGGATTTCCGCTGGCGGGACGGCGTTGCGTAGAGAATCGACCGGATTTCCAACGAGTTCTTTGAGGAAATAAGGGAAAGCCAGCGACAGCCCAGCAGTGACAAACAACGCAATGAGCGAGGGGATGAAAATTTTCTTCTCAGCGAGTAAGTAAGAAAAAATCCAGCGATTTGAAGAGATCGGAGATTTTTTTTCCACAGCGGGCATGCGGGATGGGAAACGATGAATCGCGCGGAGTCAATCGTGGGAAAGGGTATTTTTTAATTCTTTCGTTTAATTTAAATACATAAGCGTGCGATGACACGACACATTGTAAAATGTCATGCGAGGCGTCGTAGGAAATTACGGCAGCACTTTGACGCGGATGTTTTTGTAAAATGTCGTGCTACCTTTGTCGTGGGCTTGGATCGCGAAGGTGCCGCCGTCTGGCAGTAATTTGCTGGTGCTGGCTTCAGTTTTGTAATTGACCAGTTCTTTGTCATCCACGGTGACGATGACCACACCATCTTTGACGGTGATGACATATTTCATCCACTTGTCATCTTCGAACGGAGTCAGATTTTTGACTGTATTGTAGAGGCCGCCCGACTTCTGCGGATCCTTTTGGGTATTGTTGACCTGGATTTCATAGCCGCTCGGCCAGCCTTTTTCTTTATATACCGTGTGGATGAAAAAGCCGCCATTTGAATTGGCGCGAGTCATGACATCGAGGCGTAACTCGAAGTTCTTGAACTTGGCGCCATTCACTTTGCCTTCGTAAAATAAATGGCTGCAATCGCCATTCGCGCGAATCGCACCATCTTCCACGGCAAATGATTCAGGTGCTTGGTTGATTTTCCAGCCATCTAGCGTTTTGCCATCAAAGAGCGAAACGAAACCTTCCTCTTGGGCGGAAGCCATCAAGCAGGAAGCGAGCAATACGAAAGAGAGGGACAATAGTTTTTTCATACTGCGGTGGAAATACCCGCGAATGCCTCGAATCACAAGTGAAAATCAGGTTTCAACTGATCTCGGGTTTGCCATCGAACCTGCGCTGTTACGGTTGCTGTTGGATTGAGCCTTTCATCCCAATCGCGCTGGGTTTGATCAGAAATACAGACTTGGTGAGGTTTTCATTGATTCCGAGCCACTGAGGTGTCGAAATACAGGGCAAGCAATGAAGAATTTCAAAATACTCGTGAGTCTCGTCGCAACGATCGCTGCTTTGTTTCTTGCAGCAGGATGTGTGTCTACTGTTGGAGGAGGGAATATGACGGATATGGAGGCAGGTGATGACGGCACAGTCGGTGGTATTTCCGAGGTGCCGAATCCAGATGACAGAATGGCGAAGTTGAGTGGGACTCCACTTGTTCAGCTTCAGCGTGGGCATGAGGTTTACATGCTGAAATGCGGGGAGTGCCATCGTTACCAACTTCCAGAAAAGGTGGACATCATGGATTGGGAGGATGCGATGCCGAAAATGATTCGTCATGCCGGACTGCCATCTTCGGATGAGAAGGCGGTTTTGGATTATGTGATCGCTGTGAAAAAACAGAAGGGTCAGAAATATTAATGTGAGGCTCGGTATCTGTTGGATCTAAAAAAGTTGAGGTGAGTTTGCTGTATCGAATGCCGTGAAAAGTTATTTTTTAAGACGATTATTGCTGATCCCCCCGACATTGTTGGGGATCACATTTTTCGTTTTTGCGATCACGCGATTTGTGCCGGGTGGGCCGATGGATCGGATGCTGCAACAGGCGGCGGGAAATGCGGGGGAGAGAGGGAGTAAGAAGTCGGCAACTGAAACGAGCGGAGGATTGACGGAGGACCAATTGGAGGAGTTGGAGGAGCAATATGGTTTGGATAAGTCTATGCCGGTCGCGTATTTGCGGTGGTTGGGACTTTTGCCGAAAGAGGTTTTTTTATCAAAAGGCGTTTTCGGAGCGAGGGGCGATGATGCAATTGCCGGCAAAGAAAAAGATGTGGATAACCTAGCGACACTGGTGCTGAAGGGCGACGGGCGCTTGGTGCGAGTGCAGAAGAAGGATGGGAAAATCATTTCTGCGACTTACCAGACCGATGGTCAGAGCATAGAAAAAGATGGATGGAAGATCCGCTATGAAAACGAGGCCACTCGTAAGGCGCGCTTTCGTAAAAGAAATGTGGAGGGAGCGGAAACACCTTCTTATCCGTCGCGGGCGGTGGCCTATCAAACCAAGTTAAGTGGAATATTGCAGGGGGATTTAGGACGCTCGACGGTTTACAACGAACCGGTATGGAAGATGATCTATGAGCGGGTGCCGATTGCTGTTTATTTCGGACTGCTGACTGCGATCGTTACGTATGGCGTGAGTTTGCCGTTGGGCGTTTTGAAGGCGCTGAAACATCGGACGTTTGTGGATAGTGCGAGTTCGATTTTGATTTTCATCGGGTATTCGATTCCGGGCTTCGCGTTGGGAGCCTTGCTGTTGGTCCATTTGGGAGCGCGGGCGAATTTGTTTCCCTTGTTTGGAATGACGAGTCCTGATTTCGAGGAGATGTCTTATTGGAATCAGGTCAAAGATTTGGCGCATCATACGGTGCTGCCGTTGACGTGTTATTTGATAGGGGGCTTCGCGATGACGACGATGATGACGAAGAACAACCTGATGGATCAGCTGGCTGCGGATTATGTGCGGACTGCTGTGGCGAAGGGCGTTGGATACCGCAAGGCGGTATTCGGGCATGCGTTTCGCAATTCGATGATTCCGATTGCAACCAGTGCGGGTTCGTTGGTTGGAATTTTTATCGGGGGCTCGCTGTTAGTGGAGACGGTATTTGATATCCAGGGATTCGGGTTGCTGCAGTATCATGCGGTGTTGGCGAAGGATGTTCCGGTGATCATGGGAACAGTGACGATTTCGGCGTTCCTGATGCTGTTAGGAAATGTTATTTCAGACGTTATTGTGGCGATGGTGGATCCGCGAATTCAATTCAAATGAGCAAACGATCGATAGGAATGGTGTTATTCATCCTGGGGCTGCTGGCCGCAGTGGGTGAGCTGTTCCAAATTGATTTTCCGACGGCGCGCTGGTTTTTCAACACGAGTCGTGATGTTTCGATGTTGGGTTTACATTTCGTCAAGTTTCACTTCCTGTGGTTCGGTTGGTTATGCAGTGCGCTGATGATGGGCTGCGGGATGTGGTTGCTGCTGAGTTCGTTTGTTGGCGGTCCTCCGAATCCGGTGACGATGCGACGGGTCAAACGGTTCAAGGAAATCAAGAGAGGTTATTACTCATATTTGATTTTGTTAGGTTTGGTGGGTTTAGCGGCATTGGATCAAGTGGTCGTTGGAAATGAGGCCTTGGCGGTGCGGCATAAGGGGCAATGGAGTTTTCCGGCGTTTTCTCCTAAAGTATTCAAAGGAGCGGATTTTGGTATCGAGGACGAGTTGGCGGATGCACCGGTGGATTATCGGCTACTCAAGAAGAAGCTGAAACATGAGAAACAGGTAAGCAAAGACCGGGTGATTCTGCCGCTGATTCCTTATGCGCCGACGAATGATACGTTAGGGCCG
>CAMCYT010000174.1 GCA_945885485.1 Prosthecobacter debontii | reverse complement strand
CGCCTTGATGCAAACCCGCCAGTCCCGTCACACCAGCGGCGGGCTGCATTCCGCCGATGCAGATCCTGTGCGCATCCACGCGATCGACGGCGACATCAGTGGCCTCACTCTCTTCAGCGCAAAGCCCGCCTGGATCACCGCCGGGCGCGACATCACTGACATCGCCTTTTACCTTCAGAATACGGATGCATCCCACATATCCATCGTCTCCGCTGCGAGGGATATCATCGCCGCTAACTCATTCTCACTCCTACGAAACGCCATCAAAGCCCTCGGTAACGGCCTCTCCTTCGGACAATCGCCCATGCCTGGGGACATTCAGGTCGCAGGTCCCGGAAACCTTCATGTCCTAGCCGGGCGAGATCTAGATCTCGGCATCGGTTCCGCACTCGCGAACGGCACCGGCGGAGGTATTTCCAGCATAGGAAATTTCCGCAACCCCTTCCTTAACTCCCAGGGTGCCGACATCACCGCCCTGGCCGGTATCGGCCCAGCCACCAACCTTGTAAGCTCAATGCTCGACACCCAAGCCTACGTCCAGGATGTCGCCTCCACTGAGGAAGGGATGGAAATGATTAGGAAACTCCTACCCAGCACGGACATCAGCACACTCAGCCCCGATGAACTCGCCGCCCTCGCCATCGAGCTATTTTTTATAACCCTCCGTGATGCTGGGCGCGATTTCAACAACCCCGAATCCCCAGACTTCAGAACCTACAGGAAAGGTTTAGCCGCCATCGAACTCCTATTTGGTGAAAACCCAGAACCATGGGATGGCGAAATGATTGCCCGCTCACGCGACATCCGCACCCGCTCCGGCGGCGACATCCGCCTACTCGCACCCGGCGGCGGCCTCACCCTTGCCAACTCCGCTCTCGGCAACCCCCTCACCCCTCCCGGTGTTATCACCGAATCCGGCGGCTCCATCTCCATCTTCACGGATCAGAGCGTCGATATCGGCATCGGGCGTATCTTCACCCTACGCGGTGGCGAAGCTATCATCTGGTCAACCAAAGGCGATATCGCCGCTGGCTCCTCCTCACGAACCGTCCTAGCTGCCCCTCCCACCCGCGTCGTCATCGATCCTCAGACCGCCTCTGTCCAGACCGACCTCGCAGGCCTCGCCACCGGCGGCGGTATCGGTGTGCTTGCAACCGTCGCGGGAGTTGAACCCGGCGATGTCGATCTGATCGCACCCGCCGGAATCATCGATGCCGGCGACGCGGGGATCCGCGTTTCCGGCAACATCAACCTCGCGGCCGTCCAGGTGGTTAACGCGGGCAATATCTCCGCGGGTGGAACCAGCTCCGGAGGGAATGCCTCAGTCTCCGCCCCGAGCGTGGCGACGATCACAACTGCCTCAAACTCCGCAGCCACCACAAGCACAACCACAACCAGCGCGCAAAATGAAGAGCGCAAGGAAAATTCCCAAGAAGTGACAAGCCAGCTATCCTTATTCAACGTGGTCGTAATCGGCTACGGCGGGGGTGAAGCCTCGGTTGACGAGGAGGAAGAGGAGAAGTTGAAAAACTCCAAGCAAGATGCCGAGGATTCGAACTGAGCCGTTCATGTCCGAGCCTCGCAATGGATGCTGTTGAGTGACGATCATGTCACGACAAAAGCCTACGCCTGCCACCGATTTTCATCATCATCCCCACGTCACCGCCGCGCTGTTCCAGAAAAACAGACGACGTTGGCACTACGAATAACACATTATAAAAATGAAATTAAGACCAAAATTACTCATACTCGCGGCAGCCGCAATGGCATGTGCGACCCAAGCGGCATCCGCCGCCTTCACGTATACCAACGGAGACCTCATCCTCGGCTTCCAGGCCACGGCTGGCACAGGTTCCACGGAAAACGTATTCTTCAACCTCGGATCAGCCACCCCTTATCGCGACGGTTCGAATCCGGGTGGAGTCATCGGCAACATCAACACCACGCTTTCCGCCGTTTACGGCGGGGGCTGGTATGACCGTACCGACCTCTACTTCGGGGTCATCGGCAACCTGAGTGCGAAACCAAACTCCGGGATCGGCAGCGCAGGAGCAGTGAGTGGCGACCCTTCCCGCACATTCTACCTTTCCCGTGCAGCAGATACAGCGGGAAGCGCCTCACTCATTGGAGCGGGCACATACGCCTCGGCAACGCTTGGAACCGCAGGCACGACTCTCGGCGGGATGGAAACGATGCTTCCTACCTTAAATACCGAAAGCGATAACGCCGCTATCCTCACCCAGGCCACCCAGCCAACGGAGTGGGCCAACGGCTGGACTGTTCGGAACCCCACTAGCGGTGCAGCCTTCGGAGTTTTCACCGGCGGCATCCAGCAGAACTTCGGAAAAGCGGGTAGCTCCACCTTTGTGGATCTCCAACGCGTCCTATCCACAAACACAGGTGCATCTCCCACAGGAACCGTCGGAGGCGGCACCTATGAGACCACCTTCGCCATCGGCAGTAATGGTAGCATTTCTGCAATCCCCGAACCTTCCACCACACTGCTCGGCGCACTGGGCGTCCTTGCCTTATTTCGCCGCCGTCGCGCCTAATTCAAAACAAAAACAATCAAAACAATCAAAACAAACATTATGAAACTTAAATCACTACTCATTTGTGGCACTCTCGCCCTCACCATCAGCAATTCATTCGCGGTAGAACGCGTATTTAACATCACCGGAGCCACGGCGTTCCGCGCATCCGCCAACACCGCCCTCATCGCACTCCTCGGCGGTCCCGGCACCACCACATACGCATACATCGGCGAATCGGGTGCCTCAGGCACCAACCGCGCGCTCTACAAGGGCACTATGGCCGCTTTTCCAGGCGATACTATCGTCGTCCGCGTCAACTGG
This sequence comes from Prosthecobacter debontii, assembly GCA_945885485.1. Lineage (GTDB taxonomy): Bacteria > Verrucomicrobiota > Verrucomicrobiia > Verrucomicrobiales > Akkermansiaceae > Luteolibacter. Next base: position 2,857 of record CAMCYT010000174.1, on the reverse strand, counting down.
TCCGGATCCACACAGGGAATCCTGGATGTGGCCGACGATGTAGCTATCCAGTTCCTGGATAAAGATGCGAATGCCACCAGCACCGCTGGCACCTTGCTCGCCTCCCCGGTTTACACAACAGCAGTGGCACAATGGTCGTTTTCCGATGTGGATAAGGCGCTTTCAACCCGCCCGAACCACACGTTCAATGGCAATCCAGTGGGTATCGTGCCGTTCATGTTCCTTGCTGGTGAAGGCGCTCCCGCCGCATTTACCAACATGAGCGACCAGCTTCACGCCGCGCTCTGGTCAACCGGACAGCTTCCCATTGCCCTCTTCACCGGGGACACGGCTGATGCGACCACGGTGCTCGCGACAGGCCGCAACAACGGCTCCGGAACGCGCGCTTCGATCCTCTCGGAGACCGCATACGGTTCCTTCACCAATGTCGTTCAGTTTAATGCAACCTTCCAAGGCACTAAAACCGATGCATACCCAACCGGCAAGCTGCTTGTGGCCTCCGATTTCGGTAATAGCGGTCACTCGAGTAACTCTGGTGTTCGCGACGTACTCACCCGCCGCTCGGACGACCTCACCTACAATGGTGATGCGATTGATGCGCTCTTCGTAAGCTACCTGACGATTTCCGATGCGAATTCAGCAGTCACCGAAGGTGCCAAGGCACTGACTTACAACGGCGTGGCGTTCAGCGTCGAGAATGTCAAAAAAGGGCTTTATACTCTTTGGGGATATCAGCAGTTCTACAAAGATAACGATACGACCGCTGAGCAAGATACCTTCGATACGGCTTTCCGTGCGGCGCTTCCGAGCACGCTTGTTGAGCCCAACGCCATTGCTATTACCAACATGTCGGTAGTGCGCGCCGGTAGCGACGGTGGCCCAGTTGCACCCGGCAACAACTACCCCGCAGCCAACTAATAATTAGCTAGATTCTAGATAATTATATCGCTTCACTTACAGGCGTCGGCACCCGCCGGCGCCTGTTTTCTTTTTCCCATGAAATCTCCAAATTTTACTCTTGGACTCCTGGCCGCAGCCATCGCCATCGCGGCAACTGCTTGGAAGCTGTTTCCTGAAACGCCTGTGGACCCATTCACCGGATCAGCAACAAGCCAATCACTTGATGCGGCGCATAAAAAGCAATCTGGTTCCGCATCGTTTCTCACAAAATCCAACTCGGAAGGCACTCAGAAACCCGAGTTTACAAAAATAGCGGATCGTTCCCTCACCGGAAAAACCACGCGCGACGGCACGAACAGGCCGACCGCTGCACCAAAGGCACCATCACTCCCAAACCCCGTGAAAGAGCGCTTGCAAGCATCTGCGAGAGAAAGCTTCCTCAATGCCCCACTACCCACCCCTGCCGTTTTCATCGCCCTTGATCCCTCAGTCTCAGGTATCCCTGCGGATCACGAACCTGCCGTCCAAGCCATGGCTGTGAATGCCTCAAATATCCTCAAAAGCTATGAAACTGCCGTTGCAGAAATCGAGGCGAACTCCACCCTGTCATCCGCAGGCAAAGAACTTGCATTGCTGGCCGAAAAGCAGAAAGCCTTCAATGGAATAACATCCATCGACTACCTGTTCCGCGCAAAATACGGCGGATGGGCATGGATGACTCACCAACTCGCGGCGCACCAGGAATTAAGCTCGGAAAAATGAGACACCTCTCATCATTTTCAATCAGAGACAGAGAACCGCTCTATCTCAGAGCCAATATTTCTTAGGGACAAGGCGTGATCAGGGAGCAAAGCTTTCTTTTCCTCTTACTCTTGAATGGGCGGTGAAGTTAATCGAGTCGGGTGCTCGTCTGATGGAAATAGGTCTTATAATTCCCATCTCCCCATCTCCCCATCCCCTCCCTGTCACACTGCGCCAAAAGCGCGCGCCATAACTGCGACATCTTGTCCGATTCACCAGCAATGGAAAATCCGCAACTCATCAGAATCCCTTATGAAACCTAGAAAAAATACTCATCTCTAAGATAGGCATCAAACCTGCGACAGGGCAGGCAGCAACCCCAATTTAAATTATGTCAAAAATTCTAGGAATCGACCTCGGCACCACCAACTCCTGTATGTCCATCATGGACGGCGGAGAACCCACCGTTCTTGAAAACTCCGAGGGCGCCCGCACCACCCCTTCCGTGGTCGCCTTCGCTAAAAACGGCGAACGTCTCGTCGGCCAAGCTGCAAAACGCCAAGCCGTCACCAACCCAAAAAACACCATTTTCTCCGCCAAGCGCCTCATCGGTCGCAAGTTCACCGAACTCACCGATGCCGATAAACGCATGCCTTACAAAATCGTCGCCGCTTCCAATGGCGACGCCCACATCCAAGTCGAAGTCGCCGGCGAAAACAAAACCTATTCCCCACAGGAAATCGCGGGCATGGTGCTCGGCAAACTCAAAGCCGATGCCGAAGCAAAAATCGGCGAAAAAATCACCCAAGCGGTCATCACCGTTCCTGCATACTTCAACGACTCCCAGCGTAACGCCACCAAGGCGGCTGGTGAAATCGCCGGTCTCGAAGTTCTCCGCATCATCAACGAACCAACCGCAGCCGCACTCGCTTACGGCCTTGATAAAAAATCCGATGAAAAAATCGCCGTCTACGACCTCGGTGGTGGAACATTCGATATCTCCGTCCTCGAAATCGGAGACGGCGTCTTCGAAGTCCTCGCAACCGATGGCGACACCCAACTCGGTGGTGACGACTGGGATAACACTCTCATCGAATACATCGTTGGAGAATTCAAAAAAGACCAAAGCATCGATCTCTCCGGTCAACCCGACGCACTTCAACGCATCAAAGAAGAAGCCGAAAAAGCAAAAATCGCCCTCTCTTCCAGCCAGTCC
>CAMCYT010000173.1 GCA_945885485.1 Prosthecobacter debontii | reverse complement strand
ACGGAGATGTTTTCTCGTCCGAGGTTTTTTTGGAGGCGGTTATAAAATTCAATCAGCTCGAAATCTGATCGGTCAGTTTGTAGGTTGGTTTCGTTGGTAAGGCGGTGAACAAGTCGTACTTTATCTCTTAATGAATCTGGAATTTTGGACTCATCCAAAGACTTATCTGCTAATCCTTTGATCCAAAAAGCGACCGCATTACGAACTTCCTCTTTCCATTCAAACACGTCATCGATGCTCAACATCGGGACGGGGTGGGTGATTTGGGAGAAACCTTCGAGAGGTTTTGAGCCGACGCGTTGGGTGGGGGAGTTGGGATCGGCGAGGTGAGGATGTTTTTTTTCCAACTCTTCAAGTTCGCGGAACAGTTTGTCGTAATCGGCGTCGGAAATTTCCGGAACGGCTTGGGTGTAGTAGAGGTTGTTGTGATGGTCGAGGAGTTGACGCAGCTCCGCGACGCGTTTTTCGGGCGCGGGGCTGAAGGAGAAGAGGTCTAGCTCGTCGGGCATAGGGGGAGTTAAGACACAAGAAGACGATTGGGGAAATTGGAAATCTTGTTATTATGGGCGGAGGAAAGCCACCGCGCTCCGGATCTTGATGATGATGCGGGGTTGCAATATCGGCAGGTGAATTTATGATGTTGTTCTATGAGCGAAGCGAAACCGAAAATTACCACGTATTTAAAGACTTTTTGTGGTTGGAGCGAGGGCGTGCGTGCGATCATGCGCAAGTATGACCTTCCTTATGAGGAGAAGGATATTATTAAGAATCCAGCGTTTCGTTGGGAAATGGAACAGCGCAGTGGTCAGTCATTATCACCTTGTGTGGAGATCAATGGAGAGATGCTTGCGGATATCAGTGGAGAAGAAGTTGAGAAGTGGATGTTGGCGCAGGGACTCGTGACTGATAATGAAGTGGCTCCAGATGCGCCGATTGATTCTGCGTGCACGGACGAGCAGCATGCAGCGATGGCGGCAGGGAAGTTGCCGGTTCCGGGCAAGATTCGGTTTTTTGATTAATCCAAAAAACAGAAATGGAGCCACGGATCCGACTTCGCCAAGGCTTTTGCTACGCTGGTGCTTGAGCTTTTGTCGAGGCCGCTGATCTATGCGCCACCGACCGGTAATTTGATGGATGCGGCAAAAGCGATGGGATTACCCGTGCTCACCGGGGCTACCTAATTTCTTACCATTTGCGGCCTCAAGGATTCGCCATGTTGAGAACGGCTTGGTAGCTGAATCCTTGCTCTTGGAGTTGCACAATCGATCTAGCATCATCACGTTTCGCCAAGCGCTTGCCGGTTTCATCGCAGATGCAGCGATGATGGAGATAAGTCGGTTCGGGGAATTCAAGGACGGCTTGAAGTTGGCGGTGGATGTGGGTGGATTCTAACAGATCTTCACCGCGGGTGACGTGGGTGATGTTTTGAAACGCATCGTCGACGACGACGGCGAGGTGATAGGCGATTCCGATGTCTTTGCGGGCGAGGACTGCATCGCCGTTGGCGTTTGGGTTCATGCGGGTTTTTCCGAAGCGAAGATCCTCGAAGGTGAGTTCGCCGTGCAGTGCTGCGGCTTTGTTAGAATCGAATCGCCATGCATGGGCTTCTCCGGCGGCGATGCGTTGGAAGGATTGTTCTTTGGGAAGATTGCGGCAGGTGCCGGGGTAGATGGTTTCTGTGGCGCCGTGTGGCGCGCTGAGACTTTGTTGGATGTCTTTGCGGGTACAGAAGCAGGGATAGACCAAGTCTTTTTGTTTTAAAATTTCCAAGGCATCGCGGTAGGCGTCTTGTCGACTGCTTTGGCGGAGGGGTTCGCCATCCCAATCGAGGCCGAGCCAGCGGAGATCGGATTCGATTTGTTGGTAGTATTCCTCGCGGACGCGTGAGGTATCGATGTCTTCGTGGCGGAGCAAGAAACGGCCATTGTGTTGCCGTGCGAGATCATGCGCGACTTTCGCGGCGTAGGCGTGACCGAGGTGGAGGTGTCCGGTCGGGCTGGGGGCGAAACGGGTGGTGGTCATAAAAATTCAGAAATACGAACCACAGATGAACACAGATGGACGCAGATAAGAAGAGATGATCGGTGAAAAATTTCCTTTCTCGTAGAATTCAATATTCAACCATCTGCGTTCATCTGCGGTTCAAAATTTCTTAATTTGAACGCGATGCCCTGTCCGTTTCAATAAAATACGGTGAAATAAATCACAAGGAGGACGCCGAGGCCGAAGGTGAAGGCGTAGGCTTGGAGGTTACCTGATTGGGCTTTGCGGAAGACGCTTCCGAGGGTTTCGGCAAGGCGGGAGGAGCCTCCGACGAGAAGGCCGTTGATCACGAATTCATCGAAGAAATGTACGATCGCGGCGAAGCCATCTTGGAAATATTTCACGATGCCCTTTTCGTAGATCGCATCGAGGTAGAAACGGTTGCGGAAGAGAGGGATGGAGATCGGGTCTTTGGCTTTACCGGAGTAGAGGAAGAAGCCGATGCCGACGCCGAGCACGAGGGTGGCGATGGAAGCGATTAGGACTACGTTGTTAGCGCTGTGATGAGGGCGTATCGCGGAGAGAGGATCTGATAGGAAATGGTAACCGGAAAGCACCGCCATTGCAGCGAGGAGAACAAGTGGGATCGACATCAATGGTCCGACTTCATGGGCGTGTGAGGAATCTTCAGAACGGGTTTTTCCGAGAAACGTTACGACGAATGCGCGGGTCATGTAGAATGCGGTTAGAAAAGCGACGAAGACTGCAATACAGAAGAGAAACTTGTTACCGTTCCAAGCGGCGGAGAGGATTTCTTCCTTGGACCAGAAACCGGAGGTGACGTAAGGAACGGCAATGAGTGCTGCGGTGCCGATGGCGAAGGTGATAGCGGTGATCGGCATTTTTTTCATGAGGCCGCCCATTTTCCAGATGTTTTGTTCGTGGTGGCAGGCGTAGATGATCGCGCCGGAGCCGAGGAAGAGCAGAGCTTTGAACCAGGCGTGGGTGAAGAGATGGAACATTGCGGCTTCGCCAGCAAGTAAGCCGACTGCCATGACCATGTAGCCGAGTTGGGAGAGGGTGGAGTAGGCGAGGATTTTTTTAATGTCATCTTGTTGGGTCGCCATCAATGCAGCCATGAGAGAAGTGATACCGCCGATGTATGCAATGGTGGTTCCGGAGAAGCCTTCGAAAACTTGAAACGTATCGGTATTAAGCGAGAACTGGACGCGAACTAACATGTAAACACCCGCGGCGACCATGGTGGCGGCGTGGATGAGGGCGGAAACAGGAGTTGGGCCTTCCATCGCATCTGGAAGCCAGACGTGGAGTGGAAGCTGAGCGGATTTTCCAATGGCACCGCAGAACACGCAAAGCAGGGCTGCGCCGAGAACGCCGGCAGAAATGCCAGCTGGGATTTCCATTTTATCAAAAGCCAGAGTTCCAGTGATACCCCATAACATGAGAATACCGATCATAAACCCGAAGTCGCCGATGCGGTTGGTGAGGAAGGCTTTTTTCGCAGCATCCGCAGCGGAGTCTTTTTCATACCAGTGACCGATGAGTAGGTAGGAGCTGAGTCCGACCAATTCCCAGAAGATGAAGGTCATGATAAAGTTTGATGCCAACACGATGCCGGTCATGGAGAACATGAACAGGGCGAGGCCGGTGAAGTACCGTGCTTTGGATGCATCGTCCTTCATGTATGCGAGGGAGAATACGTGGACTAACAAACCAACGCCGGTGACAACGATCATCATGCCGGTGGAAAGTTTGTCCAAAGTGATGCCGATCTCGAGGTTTAGAGTGCCAACCGATGCCCATTGTAAAGGTTGAGGTTCATTCCCTCCTTTTAGCAGCAGAATGGCGATTACAAAGGTCGCTGCTGCGGAGGCGGTTGAGACGAGGTGAGCGATGCCGAGTTTACGAAGATATAGCTGATTTGAGACAGCGGCAACGAGAGGAAGAATGAGGAGAAGCCAAGCCATGGTTGTGTGCGGGGGAAGATGGGGCGGAGAGGCACCAAATTCCAAGCATGAAATTGAGAAAGAAGGGCAAACGGGTAGGCTCCTTCTTGAAAGTCTCCTAGGGAAATAGCGTGGTTGGGGAGGGCTTTTATGATTTCTGGTCCCGTTATCTCCGTTCCACTCCGATTCCAAGGAATGGTTGGGGCTGAAATCCTCAGCCTTTCAGGGTAAACTCAGTTTCTGTGAGTCTCTGGTTAGAGTACGCTCTTGTTCACTGACATGTGGTTGAGTAACTTTTGGTTGAACTCATCTGCCATGTTGTAGCCGAGGCGGCGGAGTTGTTGGTCAAGGGCGGCGATGGTGACCATGCGAGCGGTGTCGCGGCCGGGGCCGACGGGAATTTCTACGTGGGCGACTTGTTGGCCGAGGAGTTCGTAGGATCGGGATTCTAAGCCTACGCGATCGACTTCGTTGAGATCGGATGCGGGTTTGAGAGTGATGACGAGATCGAGGCGTTTGTCGGGGCGGATAGAGGCGAGGCCATAGAGGTTGGCGACGTTGATGATGCCGATGCCGCGAATTTCCATGTAGCCGCGGGAAAGGTCTGGAGCGGTGGCGATGAGTTCGCCGCCGACGTGTTTGATGCGCACCATGTCGTCGGCGACGAGAGAGCCGCCGCGTTCGAGAAGGCCGATGGCGGTTTCGGATTTTCCGGAGCCGCTTTTACCGACGATCAATACCCCGATGCCGCGCATATCGACCATACAACCGTGCATGGTGACGGTGGGGGCGAATTCATGTTCCAGGCTAATAGTCGCCGCATTGAGGAATTTCATGGTGATTTGCGAAGTGCCGAATACGGGGATGGAATGTTCTTTGGCGACGGCCATGAGCTCGGGGCCAAGTATGGCTCCGCGAGAAACGATCATGCATGGGATGTCGCGCTCGCACATGCGGCGGAAGCGGTCGACCCGCATTTCGTCGGGTAATTTTCTCAGGTAAGCCATTTCGAGGTTACCGAGGACTTGGACGCGTTTTTTGGCGAAGTAGGAAAAGAATCCTGCGAGGGCGAGGCCGGGTCGGTTGACGGCGGGTTCGCTGATGATGCGGTCAAAACCGACGCGATCGCCGAGCAGAGTGAGCTTCAAGCTTTCCGAATAGGATTCGAAGAATTTCTCTACGGTGATCGATGCTACGGTTTTGACTCGCTGTGACATAAATGAGTCCTAACCAATCAAACCGTCGAAATCACGATGAAAATCTAGATTTCTGAAACGATGGCGGCTGCGGGTAAAGTGGCCATGGCATCTTCGATACGTGGGTTGATCTTGTGATCCACGGTTTCGACTGCGACGCGGATGGCGTTTTTCACTGCGACACTGGTGGAAGAGCCGTGAGCGATGATGACCACGCCGTTGACGCCGAGGAGGGGGCTGCCACCGTAGGTTTCGTAACTGCTTTTTGCTTTCAGGGCTTTGAAAGCGCCTTGTGCGAGCAAGGCTCCGGCCATGCGTAGAGGGGTTTCCTTGATTTCAGTTTTCAGCCATTTGGAAACGGCTTTGGCTGTGGCCTCGACGCTTTTGAGGACGATGTTTCCGACAAAACCATCGCAGAGCACGATGTCGAGTTTGGTTTCGAAAAGATCATGTCCTTCAACGTTTCCGACGAAATGGATGCCAGGAGTTGCTTTGAGGAGTTTGAAAGTTTCTTTGGTAAAGGTCGTGCCCTTCTCGTCTTCTTCGCCATTGGACATGAGTCCGACCTTGGGTTC
>CAMCYT010000172.1 GCA_945885485.1 Prosthecobacter debontii | reverse complement strand
AGTTTTATTTAAAATGCTCTAATGCATCGACTGCCTACCAAATCCATTCTCTGGCGCTACCGTTTTGCTTCATGCCTACTGGTTCTTATGATCGTTGCACTGATCCCAGCGGTTGGTATTTTGGGATACGGGGTATGGAAACGTGATGTGCCATGGATTGTCTATAGCGGCTGTATCTTTGGTGGCATCATACTGCTTTTATTATTCAACATGCTTCTTACATCAAGGCTGCGATGTCCGTTGTGCATTGTTTCTCCCCTGCAGAATCAGGGCTGCTCCAAGCATCGGAATGTGCAACGGATATTGGGAAGTCATCGACTAAAAGTCGCTATATCCATCCTAGTTAAAGGTCATTTTCTCTGTCCGTATTGCGGTGAAAAAACCGCGATGGAGGCGAGATCGAAAAGTCGTTGAGGTCGAAGTGGATAATAAATGTCCTAAAATTGCATTTTCTCTAGGATTGTCGGTTGCACTGTGCGGCTGGAATGGCAAACTAGAGCTTGTTAGCTATGACAACAGAACAACTTCAGGAACAGATTTTCGAAAGCAGCGGATGGATTCATGCGGTCAAGGATGAGATGGGCAAGGTGCTTGTCGGCCAGGATCAATTGGTGGACCGACTACTGGTTGGGCTTTTATGTAACGGACATATTTTGTTGGAAGGGGTGCCCGGCTTGGCGAAGACGCTGGCGGTCAAAGCTCTTTCGGGTTCGCTGTCCGCTTCGTTTGCGAGGTTCCAGTTCACGCCGGATTTGTTGCCTGCGGATTTAGTGGGCACCATGATCTACCATCCACAGGAGATGAAATTCGAACCTAAGCTCGGGCCGATTTTTAACAATCTTATCTTAGCTGACGAGATTAACCGTGCTCCAGCCAAAGTACAATCCGCCTTATTGGAGGCGATGCAGGAGAAGCAGGTGACCTTGGGGGATCGTTCCTATCCGCTACCAAAGCCGTTTTTGGTGTTGGCGACCCAGAACCCGATCGACCAAGAAGGAACGTACCAGTTGCCCGAGGCGCAGCTGGACAGGTTTCTGTTAAAAGTGAACGTGAATTATCCTAGTAAGGATGAAGAGTTGGAAATTTTGAACCGGATGGCGACATCGGCGCCGGTGTATGAAACCCGAAATGTTGCGACGCCGGAGCAAGTCAGCGCTTCGCGGGATTTGGTGAACCATATTTACATCGATGATTCGATACGGAAATACATCGTCGATTTGATCGACGCGACGCGTCATCCGCTACGAGTGGACGCTCCCTTGAATAACTGGATTCGGGCAGGTGCATCGCCTCGCGGAACGATCAATCTCGCCTTGGCTGCGCGTGCGTGTGCTTTCATGAACGGACGTGCTTTTGTAACACCACAGGACGTGAAAGATATGGCGATGGATGTGCTGCGTCACCGGATTTTGCTGACGTATGAAGCGGAAGCTGAGGGAATCACCACGGATGCGATCATTGCCCGGATTCTATCAAAAGTTGTGGTGCCTTGAAGAGGTTGATAGTTGATGAGTTGATAGTTGAGAGAAAGATGAAGAAATGAAAACGATTTTAACACTAATGGTTGATTCAGTTGTGGTGCCTTAGTCGATGTTTGAGCGATGACTGAACAACAACACATTGATGAAATGATGGCTCGAGTGCGGAAGCTCGAGTTAAAGGCGCGTAGGCTGGTGCGTGAATCGTTTTCCGGTGAGTATCTATCATCGTTTCGAGGGCAGGGATTGGATTTTGATGATTTCCGCGAGTATCAACACGGGGATGAGGTTAGGTTCATTGATTGGAATGTTACGGCGCGGATGAATGAGCCGTTTGTTAGAAAATTCCGTGAGGAGCGTGAGTTATCGGTCATCATGGCGGTAGATGTATCTGGATCAGCGGATTTTGGGAGTCATCATTTGAGTAAACGAGAGTTATCTGCTGAGATAGCTGCGGTTCTGGGGTTTAGTGCGTTGCAAAATGGAGATAAGGTAGGGCTGCTAATTTTTGCAGGAGATTGCTTGATGTTCATTCCTCCGGCAAAAGGAACACGCCATTTGTTGCGGATGATACGTGAGATTCTCATGGCGCGGCCTGTCAAACTCGGGACTTCGATTGAAGTCGCCTGCAATGTCTTGATCAAATCCTTAAAGCGTAAGTCGCTGGTATTCATGATTTCTGATTTTCAAGCCGATATAATCGATGAACCTTTAGGTAAATTGGCGAGGAAACATGAAACCGTTGCGTTGCGTGTTTTTGATCCGGTGGAGCAAAATTTACCAAGGGTTGGAAAAGTGGTGTTGGTTGATCCTGAAAGCAGAATGGAAACTATGGTGAACACCAACAACCGCACTCTTGGCGTGGCGTATAAACAACTGATGCAGAGACAAGCCGAGGGTGTGGCATCGATATTTAAGAAACACGGAATCGACGCTGCTAATTTATCTACCGATAGTGACATGTTACCTGCGTTGCATCAGCTTTTGAAACGAAGAGGAAAACGGAGAAAATAGAAAGCATGGCCGATAGCAAAACTAAATTTAAACTGTTTGAAAGCCATGAAGCTATGGATTTGGTTCCCACATGGGAACTCGAATGGCGGTGGATTGCTTTGCTTGTATTTTTTCTAGCGGTGTTGGTTTTGTTGGTGATCGTGATCCTTAAAAAAGCGAGAGTTTACGATTCCTCCAATCTGAAGCGCGAGGCATTTCAGCGGGCAATGGCTGAGCTTGCTAAATTGGATGAATCATTAGGAAAAAAAAATGTGATCACGGTTTCCTTGGTGTTGAGAAAATATCTCGCGAAGGTTATGAATGAACCAGCGCTGTATGAGACGCATGAGGAATTTATTGGGAGGCATGATGCTATCAAGGGATTTAACGAGGAGCTTAAAGTAGCGATTTCAGAATATTTCTCAAAGCTGGCTTCGCTTAAATACGGACCCGATGAGGGCGTTGTCTCTGATGTGGAGTTGCTCAAACGTGGAGCTACAAATATGTTAGAAAGGATCCATTCGTCATGATTGAATCTTTTTTTAGCCATTTTCGTTACGCTCAGCCGCAATGGTTGTTGTTACTTATTCCGTCTTTGTTATTTTTCATTCTACGTAGAGGTCGAGGGACGACAGGTGCCGTAGTCTTCCCTAACTTAGGTGTGCTTTACAGCTTAGGAAAACGGGTCAATCGGATGGCATGGAACATCGGACTGCCTCTGGTTTTCATTTCTTTGTTTTTTGCGATCCTAGGCATGGCACGTCCCGTCTGGAGGAACGAATACCAAAGTCGTATCGCAAGCGGGATCGATATTTTGATCGCCTTCGATGTTTCTCTCTCGATGGATATCGATGATTTTAGTTATGAGGGCAGACCGATGAAGCGGATCGATGCGGCTAAAAAGGTCGTGGATGCATTTATTGCCAGAAGACCAGATGACAGGATAGGCTTGGTTGCGTTTGCGGGTCGGCCTGTTTCTGTAAGTCCGATAACGATGGATCATGATTGGTTGAGAAGTGGCTTGAATCGTCTGCAACTGAATCGGAATGGAATGGGGACTGTGAAAGAGCAGGGCACGGCGATTGGTTCAGCCTTATCAACGGCTGGTACGCGTTTGGATAATCGTGATTCAAAAAGCAAAATCATTGTCTTGATCACAGATGGTGCGAGTAACTCAGGAAAAATTTCGCCTTTAGATGCGGCGAAGCATATCAAAACACTTGGGATCAAGACTTACACGGTGGCGATCGGAACCAAGGAGGGTCGGGTTTCTGGAAGTATCCAAGCATTTCCGCGTCAGGAATTTGATCTTCCGACCCTGAGGAAAATCGCCAGCGATACAGGTGGCGAGCATTTCTGGGCGCAAAATCTTGAGGATTTGGAGAAAAATTTCCAAACTATCGATCAATTGGAGAAAACCGAGTCACGCAGCCTAACGGTGACGGAAGATAGGGAGTTATATATTTGGTTTATTGGGCTATCGTTGCTGGCAGCGGCAGGGTTAGTGGTTTATATGTCTGTGTATCGGACCAGTGTTTGAAATATGAATTTAGCAAATCCAGAATGGCTTATCATTTGGATCGCATTGCCGATCCTAGCGATCATTGCTGTTTTTATGGAGCGTTTCAAAGGACAGCCATGGGAGTTGCTCACTGCAGAACGCTTACGCGGGAGGCTGATCCGGAAAGATCATTCTTTGCCGCGCTGGATGGCGATGGGTTTGTTGTTAGCTGCAATGACTGCGTTTGCTGTTGCACTCGCCAGGCCGCAAGGCGATGCCGGAGTGAAGACCGAAACAGCTAAGGGACGCAATGTCATCATTGCGTTAGATCTATCGCGCAGCATGAGAGTCACCGATGTGAACCCGGATCGCCTAGGCCAAGCAAAAATTTTAATTTATGAAATATTAGAGACTCTGAAAAGTGACCGTGTCGGCTTGGTGGGCTTCGCTGGGACGCCGTATTTGTTCGCTCCGTTGACGGTTGATCATGGTGCACTGACAGAAACCATTGAACAGATCGACGAGCAATGGGTGCCTATGGGTGGTTCTGATATTGCAGGGGCTATTAAGTTGGCCACGGCCACCCTCAAAGAGACCGGTCAGAAAAACAATCTGCTAATATTAGTTAGCGATGGCGATGAGAATGACGGTGATTTGGATCCAATTATAGCAGAAACTGAGAGAGCTGGAGCGAGGATTTTTTCGATAGGAGTTGGGACAGAAGATGGTGACTTTGTTCCTCATCAGGATTTTCCTGGAGGTTTTGTGTTAGATGAATCTGGAAATAAAGTACTGAGTCGGTTGCAGGCGAAGGTATTGAGAAAGCTTGCGACATCGACAGGAGGTCAATATGTGGTCGCTGGTTCGGGCGGGGATATTCCAGCCATGATTGAAGTAGCGGTCCAAGGAATGGACATGTTTGAAGTGGAAGCTGGAGAGACGAGGGTTTTGATAGAGTTTTTTCAATGGGCCGTGCTGCCTGGAATTGCTTTTCTGATGGTGGCTATCGTTGCAGGGACGCGTTGGAGATCAATAACCTTAGCGGTAAGCGGTTCATCGTTGTTTTTGTTTTCAGGTGATTTGCAAGCAAGCGAATTAAGCGAGGCGAAGAATGCGTTTTATGAAGGGCGCTACGATGAGGCCCGAGATATGTATCGCCTCTTAGCAAAAGAGAAGGCTGGGGATGCTGCTGCGAAACTACGTTTGGCAGAGGGACTTTCTGCCTACGAAGCAAGGGATTTGCGTGGCGCGCGCTCTGCATACAGTGAAGCCTTGCTTTCAACTGAAGATAAAGTGGCCAGTGATGCCCATGAGGGCTTGGCTAATACATTGTTTCAGTTGGGTTGGATAGGTGTCTCTGGTAGTCGTTATTCCAAGGGAAATGCGGTTTCTGATATTGAGAAATTCGATGAGCTAGTTCGTGAGCAGTTGCAAAAGATGGGCGAAGGAACCGTTCCGGAAATCGGCGAAACGAATGGCTATATCCGCTTCGAGGCCATCATGTTGAATTGGTCAGATGCGGTGCGGCATTATCGCTCCGCGACCGCAAAGAATCCGAAGGATGATAAGCCACTCAGAAATGAGGATATGACCATGGTATATTTGAAGCGATTGGCTGAATTGCTGGACGAAGAGAAGAAGCAAACTGCTGAAGAAATGGCTCAACAACAGCAACAACAAGGTGATGGAGAGCCGGATCCGAATGGAGAGCCAAAAGAAGGTGATGGCAGCGGAGAGGAAAAGCCGGGAGATAAAGGTGGTGAG
>CAMCYT010000171.1 GCA_945885485.1 Prosthecobacter debontii | reverse complement strand
CTCTTCAGCGGGAAGACCAGAAGCTCTCCCTTCACGAAGTCACGACGCTGGCGAGTGAATGAGTTGATTTATCTGGAAAAGATCAACGATGTGTTTGAGCTAAAAGGCAAAGATCGTCGGGATTCATTTTACGGTGTGGTGAAGCCATTCAATCTCCCAACCGATCCAGGAGTGGCTTACTACGATACGGAAATCGTCGAGGGCGGCCAGTTTCTGACCCTGCTCTCCAATGCGAAGTGGGTGGTGGATCGCCAGTTGCGAGATGCTCTTTTAAAAAGCGGAAAATTTCAACATTCAGAGGATTACGAGAATGCCAAGAAAGGTAACGCGCGAAGTCTCGCTACCCGATTCCCTGGAGAAGCTTGGAATCCCAAGCTAACCCCGCCGCCTCTCGCTACGGTGGTCATGGCGACGGACACTCCGTCTGAAGACCTTCTTAAGCAGGCCATCATCCATCAGTTCAAGGTTGCCATGCAACGCCCGCCGAGCGATGAGGAAATGGCTAAATATCTCGGTTTCATGAAGGCAACCATGGCTGGAAGCGATGCCGCCAGTGCTTTGAAAAAAATGATGGTTTCCGTGCTGATGGAGCCGGAGTTTCTTTATCGAAACGAATTCGGTGGCGGCCAAGCCGATGCGAATGGACGCAAAAAACTCACCCCACGCGAGGCAAGTTATGCGCTCGCCTACGCTTTGACCGACCGCATTCCCGACGATGCATTAGTTCAGTCTGCTAATTCCGGCAAGCTTGAGACCCGAGAAGATTACGAGCGCGAGGTGCGTCGTCTGCTTGCCGATAACGCCATCGATAAGCCGCGCATCCTGCGCTTTTTCCAAGACTATTTCGGATACAAAAATATCTATGATGTATTCAAAGATGAGGCGCGTTTTGCTGGCGCTTACAATCCACATCGGGTGGTATCGACGAAATACATCTATCGGGTTCCCGGCAAGCTATCGGGCGAAGCGGATACTTTGGTAAAGTGGATTTTGTCCAAGGACAAAGATGTGTTAGAAACGCTCCTGACGACCGACCGCTTTTTCGTTCATCACAACGGCAACAACGAGGAGATGGCGAAGAAGGCGAAGCAAGCGACCGATGACTTCGCCACATTCCGCGAAATGTATCAAAGGACGAAGGGCATGAAAGGCAATGAGGCAGCGGCGGAAGTTGCGAAAATGCATCTCGAAAAACCGGCGCTCAATCTGGAAAGCAGGTTTTTAAGTAAAGATGGAAAAGTTAGGGGTATTCTGATGAGTACCCTGCAACAAGCTAAGCTTTACTTCGGCGAAGACGGAAAGAAAGACGAGGATACGAACAAGGTGTATCCGCCGCATGATGGCGAAGCGACCGATCACTCTGTAAAAATGTATAACATCGATTTTCTTGAATGGTCGTATGAAGTCGAACAGCCGATGAAGGTAGAAAATCGCATGGGTATTCTGACGCATCCGGCGTGGTTGACCGCGTTTTCACACAACGCCGCCTCGGATCCAATATTGCGCGGAAAATGGGTGCGGGAGAAATTGTTAGGAGGCTTTATCCGCGATGTGCCTATCACTGTAGATGCTAAGGTTCCTGAAGATCCGCACAGCACCTTGCGCGAGCGCTTTGCTGTTACCGAAGCGAAGAATTGCTGGATGTGCCATGAGAAAATGAACCCGCTCGGATATACTTTTGAAAACTATGATGACTTTGGTCGTTTCCGCACTCAAGAGTCTATCGAGTATCCCGAGAACATCATCTCCAACAATAAGGCAATGGCGAAGGACTCCAACGGTCTCTGGAAAAATTTCACCATTCCCGTTTATAAGACCAAGGCGGTCAATCCGATCGGTTATCTTGAAGGCACAGGCGACAAATCTCTAGACGGCGAGATCAAGGATACGAAGGACATGATGACCCGCCTCGCCAAGTCCCAACGTGTGCGCCAAGCTTTCGTTCGCAACGTTTTCCGCTATTTCATGGGGAGAAATGAGACGCTTTCTGACTCGTCAACCCTGATTCAAGCAGACAAGGTTTACGTTGAAAGCGGGGGCAGCTTCCGCGAACTGATGGTTTCCATTCTCACGTCCGACTCGTTCATCTACCGCAAATAAAATACCAACGATCATGCACAACCGAAGAGACTTCATTAAAACCTCCGCCGCCGGCCTGTTTGGAATCGCGGGACTTTCCGTACTTCCGCAGTTACAAGCCGCTGTCGCCACCAGTTCTTCCCGTGCGGTTAGCGCAGGAACGCCGCGTTTTATTTTTCTTCGTAAAGGCAATGGCTTGTTTCCTTCTGAACTCGTGCCAGTTTCACTTAGCGCCGAGGACAAGCAGAAAGAAGCGAAGAAGGATGCACTCGATATCGACCTCGATGGTCACGAACTCCCCGCTTGGATGGAGCCAATCGCCAAGCATAAAAACAACCTTACCATCTTGCAGGGACTTTCAGCCAAGATGTGCACCATGGGTCACTCGACCTACCAGTCTCCGCTCGCCGTTTCTCGCTCAGCGGAACGCGTTGCGACCATCACCCGCGCCTCGGTAGATGTGGAACTCGGTCGCATGTTCTCCTCTCCCTTCGAGCACATTGAACTCACTTGCTCTAATAACCAGAAAGGCGTGGTTCGCGGCATGTCATCCATTGGGCCTATGCAGCCCAACTACGCTTTCGCATCTCCCGGCTCTGCTTATAAGAATCTGTTCGCCGCAGGGATGCAAAAAGACAATGATCAGAAAGCTGACGAGAATCTCTACGATTTCCTCTCTACCAACATAGCTTCCTACGACAGTAAGACGCTTGATATGTTGGAATCTCAAAAAATCGGCAATTACGCGAACTCGGTGGACTCGCTCATCGCCCGCAACGCTCAGTTGCAGAAGATGGCCAGTCAGATCGCAGCGAACGTGCCGAAGATTGAAAAAGCTATCCTTGATGATCAATACACTGTCGTGGAACAGCAATATGCCTTCGTGGATATTCTTCTTTCCTCTTTACGCGCGGGTCTGACAAATGTGGTGACCTACACTCTAGATGACCTTGGCACTCGTTATGACGGATTGTTGGAGGATACCATCGAGTTGCACGAGATCGGTCACGGTAAAGACCTCAAAGGCATGCCTGCTCTGGAAGTCCGCAGGCATCTGCGCAATCACCACATGAATCTCATCAATAAATTGGTCGATGGCCTGAAAGGATCGCCAGAAGGCGCAGGCACGATGTTTGACAACACCATGATCATGTATCTTCCTGAAAACGGAGAAACGCACCATAGTGTAGGTAGCGAGGTTCCTTTCATGATTTTCGCGGGTGACAACGTCAAACTGAGCATGGCTCGCCGTCGCTATATTCGGTTACCTAATTACAACGACGAAGGTCATAAGACTCTTGGTAACTGGTATACCACCATTCTCAACGCTTACGGCAATCCCATCAAGCACTATGGAGACTTCGACGTCGCCCTCAAAGTGAATCAAGAAGGTGCGATCAAGCAGTTTATTGCCTAGTGTTATAGTGTAAGAGTCCCCTGTAGCGGAAAAGATTGAAAATACTTTAGCGGGTAGCTAGATGATTGAATCCCATATTTATAGGGATTTCCTATATTATTACGGCCCTTTCTAACCTGCCTATTTTTTGGACATCTATTAAATAACATTTTTTGCAAGATGTGAAAACTGCCTTCGGTATTGGGTGGATCATTAACTGATCAAAAACAAACACCAAATACCAATGGCACCAGAAACCGATGACATTCAAGCCGTAGAGAACCTCGGCATAGCGAGAGACGCGATCGTAAAAGAGCTTCGTAAAACCATCATGGGCATGGAAGATGTGATCGACCAGCTGTTGATCGCAATTTTTGCACGCGGCCACTGCCTCTTAGTAGGTGTTCCAGGTTTGGCAAAAACCCTTTTGGTTAGTTCTTTGGCAGAAACTATGGCGCTTGGTTTTAAGCGCATTCAGTTCACTCCAGACCTTATGCCGTCTGACATCACTGGCACCGAGTTGCTTCAGGAGGATCCTGAGACTCATCAACGTAAATTCATGTTCCAGAAGGGCCCTGTTTTCACCAACTTGCTTCTCGCGGATGAGATCAACCGTACACCGCCTAAGACTCAGGCAGCTTTGCTTGAAGCGATGCAAGAGAAGCGCGTGTCATCCGGTGGTGAGGAATACAAACTCGATGCCCCTTTCTTCGTTCTAGCAACTCAGAACCCGATTGAGCAGGAAGGAACCTATCCTTTACCTGAAGCTCAGCTCGACCGTTTCCTTTTCAATATTCAAGTCAAGTATCCAAGCTATGCAGAGGAGCTCGATATCATGCGCAGCGTCACCAGCGACGTAGTGCCTGTGGTCAATAAGGTGATCGATGCTAAGCAGATTCTTGAGTTCCAACACGTGGTGCGTCGCATCCCGGTTGCTGATCCGATTTTTGAATATGCTGCTAGAATTGTTCGTGCCACCCGCCCAGACGAAGATGACGCACCGGAATTCGTGAAGAAAATGATCTCCTGGGGTGCTGGCCCGCGTGCTTCGCTCAACTTGATCCTCGCTGGTAAAGCTCGCGCTGCTCTGCGTGGACGCTGCCATGTTTCGGAAGAAGATATCCGCGAGGTCGCTATACCCATCCTTCGCCACCGTATCGTAACCAGCTTCGCGGCTCGCTCTGCGGGTATGACCACCGATGCTTTGGTGAAACGTCTTCTTGATGAGCTTGCTCCTAGCAGTGCTTCACAGAAGAAATCGAGCTAATACGAAAGTCGGAGATGAGAGGTTAAATAAGTAACCTCTGATCAATGACGTCTCACTTCTAAGCCCTAACAGATGTCTGAGCACATTCCAGATACCAACTACCTCGATCCCGAGATTTTGCAAAAAATCGGAGATCTCGAGTTGATCGCTCGTGAAGTCGTTGAAGGCTTGCGGGTGGGTAGTCACCGCAGTCCGCTGAAAGGTTTCAGTACAGAATTCGCGCATCATCGTCAGTATGTTGCTGGCGATCCGATTCGTAATATCGACTGGCGTGTTTATGGACGCACCGAGCGTTATTACACGAAACTCTATGAAGCTGAGACTAACTTTGACTGTCACTTGCTCATCGATGCCAGTGCGTCGATGAATTATGCTTCGGGAAAAGTCAGTAAGCTGGAATACACTAAATTTCTGAGTGCCTCGCTTGCTTATATTGTTTTGAAGCAAAGGGATTCGGTCGGGCTTTCGGTTTTCGATAGTGAGGTTAGGGGATATCTCCCTCCGCGCTCAACGATGAGTATCCTGATGCACATCGACCGCATGTTGCGTGAAACGAAGTCGGTTCCTCGTACAACTCTTTCCAAGCAACTCCACGATACAGCGCTAATGATCAAGCGCCGTTCATTTGTGATCGTGATTTCTGATTTCTTTGCGGACGTTGATGATGTTCTCTCCGGTCTCAACCATCTTCGTTATGACGGCCACAACGTGCTTGTTCTACAGACGCTTGATCCTTATGAGCTGAGTTTTCCTTTCAATGGCACTTGGCGTTTTGAAGGGCTTGAGGAAGAGGATCCGTTGACTACACAGCCTGAGCGGATTCGCGAGGATTACTTGGCTTCTCTCCAAAAACACCAAGATGCGTTTAAGGCGGGTTGTGTCGCGGCGCATATCGATTACGCATTAGTTGATACCTCACGCCCGCTCGATGCTTTCTTAAGTGAATATTTTCATGAACGTGAGACCACTCTCGGCGGTGGCTCGGCAGGACCCAGACTATGAG
>CAMCYT010000170.1 GCA_945885485.1 Prosthecobacter debontii | reverse complement strand
GCATGGGTGATGAATCGACCACCGGTGTTTAGACTCAATCCAGGACGTTGGGGCGCGACGATTTTCGCAGTCGTCTTGATCGCTTGGTGGATTGGACGAAATATTTTTTGATTCGTCTATTGGTCTAAGTTTCCTTGCGGGTGGTTGGTAGCGAGGCTAATTTCTACGTATGAGTCTTTTATTGGGAGTGAACATTGATCATGTCGCGACATTGCGGCAGGCGAGATATGCGCTGCAGCCGGATTCCCCTAATGCGGAACCGTGTGTGGTTTTGGCGGCGCATGAAGCGAAGGCAGGCGGTGCGGATTCGATCACGGTGCATGTGCGAGGAGACCGCAGGCACATGCAGGATGCGGATGTGTTTCGGATTCGTGAGGAGGTTGAGATTCCGCTCAATCTCGAACTCGGGATCACTGAGGAAATGTTGGATTTGGCGTTTCGTTTGAAACCCGATTTTGCCTGTTTGGTACCGGAAACCCGTGAAGAGGTGACAACCGAAGGCGGGTTGGATGTGGTTGCGCTTTTCGGGACGGCGAGGGAGGCGGTTAAACGGCTCAAAGGCGCGGGGATCAAGGTGAGTTTGTTTATCGATCCGATAGAAGAGCATGTGCGGGAAGCGGCTCGTATGGAGGCGGACATGATTGAGTTGCACACGGGTGCGTTTGCGAATGCTCTTGATAAGACGGATGAAATCGCACGGTTGATCGCTGCTGCACAGCTTGGGAAAGAGCTTGGGTTGCAGGTCAATGCGGGGCACGGTATCAATTACCTGAATCTTCCCGCTGTGTTGAAAGTCCCTTTTTTGAGCGAGTTAAACATCGGACACAGCATTGTTTCACGGGCGATGACGGTGGGGATGCGCGCTGCGGTTGCTGAGATGGCTGCGGGGATGAAATCTTACTCTTTTCAATCATGATGATTTACGGAATTGGGATCGATGTGGTGGAGGTGGATCGAATTGAGGACGCGATCGCGCGGCAGGGCGAGGTGTTTTTACGGAAACTTTTTACCGAAACTGAACGGGTATACTGCGATAAGCAAAAGAGGCCTGGGATGCATTATGCTGCGAGATTTGCGGCGAAAGAGGCAGTTTCCAAAGCACTTGGCACGGGAATAGGCGGCAAGGCGGGTTGGCTGGAAATGGAAGTGGTTCGGGGTGAATCCGGTGCGCCGACGATGATATTTCACGGACATGCTTTGGAGTTTTTGACAGCGGAGGGCATTGCAGAAGTGCAAGTCAGCTTGAGTCATGCGAGGGATTATGCAGCGGCGAATGCGGTGGCAATCCGGCAGATGGGTTGAGGTTGATTAAGGTGGGGCTCCATCGCCGAGGGAGCCGCGCGAAGCGGTGAATCATTGGAATTTTCAAAGGAAATATATTTATCACATCGCTTCGCACGGCGCTCTCGGCGAGATCGCCCTACCAAATCATTGATTTCAAAGCAAAGACACTGACTTGCCAAGGCGGGTTTGATAGCGAAAGCTAGGCATATGGAAATGATGGTCAGAGCGAGAAGAAATCGGCGGAGTGCGGCGATTCGTGGATTGGTTCGGGAAACCCGGCTTGCGGTGGAGGATTTGATATTACCCATGTTTTTTCATGCGGATGCCGAGGATGTCGCGATTGATTCGATGCCTGGCTGCACGCGTTGGTCGGTTCAGGGATTATTGAAGGAGATTATGGAGGTTCATGATTTGGGGATACGGGCGGTGGTGCTTTTCCCGAAAATCGAAGATTCGCTGAAAAATCCTCAAGGTAGCGAATCGGCCAATGACCATGGCTTGGTTCCACACCTCATTCGGGAAATCAAAAAACGTTATCCCGAGATGTGTGTGATCACGGATGTTGCCCTCGATCCTTACAACTCGGATGGGCATGACGGTTTGGTGGTTCGGGGTTGTGATGGTGAATTAAAAATTCTGAATGACGAAACCGTTGAGGTGCTTTGCCGTCAGGCACTCTGCCACGCGAGAGCGGGTGCGGACATTGTCGCACCATCGGACATGATGGATGGACGTGTGGGAGCGATCCGTATTGCGCTCGACGAAGCGGGATTTGAAGAAGTTGGGATCATGTCTTATACGGCAAAATATGCATCGGCATTTTACGGGCCGTTCCGTGGGGCGCTTGATTCAGCTCCGAAAGAAGGCGATAAGAAGACCTATCAGATGGATCCTGGAAACGTGCGTGAGGCGATCCGTGAACTGCTGATGGATGAGGAAGAAGGTGCGGATATCGTCATGGTGAAACCTGCGGGTGCGTATCTCGATGTGATCGCGCGTTTGCGGGATGAGACGACCTTGCCGATCGCGGCCTATCAGGTCAGTGGAGAATATCTGATGATCAAAGCCGCGTGCGCGAGTGGTTGGTTGGATGAAAAAGCTGTGGTTCTGGAAAGTCTTTTGGGGATACGCCGTGCGGGCGCGGATATGATCCTGACATACTTTGCGAAAGATGTAGCGCGGTGGATTCGATAGTTTTGGAAAAGATTTTTAACCGCGAATGAACGCGAATGTCGGCGAATGAAAAGCTTTTATAACGTTGATGGATTTTGGTGAGCTTAGAAATTATTTTGAGGAAAACTTCGCGGTGCGTGGGGAGTTGGGGGCTGGGCTGAGTGTTTGGAAAGATGGCGAGGAGATCGTTGGGTTTACAGGTGGCTTTAAGGATAGGAATCGAACCGAGAAATGGGATGCGAAAACGCTGGCACCCGTTTACTCGGCATCGAAAGGTCCGGCGGCGGCGACTTTGCTGCACGCGCTTTCCAAGCATGGCTTGGATGAAAATGATTTAGTGAGTGAAGTTTGGATTGGGTTTCCGCTGCCAGCGGCAACGTTCGGCCAGATGCTTTCTCATCAATGCGGTTTGGCGGCGTTGTCGCAAAACTCGGATGTCTACGATCATCGCGCGGTGATTGCTGCCATCGAGCACACCGCTCCCGAGTGGTCGCCAGGTTATGGTCAAGGGTATCATCCGAGAACGTATGGATTTTTGTTAGATGAGTGTGTGCGTCGCCTCACAGGAAAGACTCTTGGCGATTTTTGGTGCGATGAAATCGCTAGGCCGATGAAAATCGATTTCTGGATCGGTTTGCCGGAAAGCGAATGGGGACGCGTGGCGCAATTGGTGCCTGGAAGAGCAAAGCCATCCGCATTTGAAGAAGGCTTCTATCAGATTTATAGCCAATCAGGAACTCTCACAAGAAGGGCGTTTACGTCGCCACGCGGTTTGCATGCGATTGCAGAAATGAACGAACCCAAAGCATGGTCGGCGGGTTTGCCAGCGATAGGTGGTGTGGGATCGGCGAGTGGACTTTCGAAGTTTTACCAATGCGCGATTGGTGCGTTGGAAAGTCCGTTTTCCGCAGGAGTGATTCGAGCTCTCGGGAGCTTGCAGATTTCTGGTGAAGATAAAGTGCTGTTGCGAGAAACCGCTTTCACCTGTGGTTGTCAGAAAGATCCGGTTGATGAACACGGACAGAAGAAGCGGTTTTTATACGGAAATTCGACAGCGGCCTTCGGCCATCCGGGCTCTGGTGGAAGTCATGGATTTGGTGATCCTGCGAGCGGAGTGTCGTTTGGATATGTGATGAACCAGATGGAACTCAGCGTTATGCCGGGTGAGAGGTGCGTTGGATTGGTGGAGAGAGTCTAAAAGAAAGGAACCGCGACCTAGTGAGCGAAATATCATGAACTAACGCGGCGCTCCTCGACCCTTGGCTAATTTCTGTCATCCCGTTGGGATGGATTTTCTTCATTCCAAAATCCAAAATCAACAATCGTCAATCAAACCGAATGACCAATCCGCTTCTCACAAAAGATTGACGATTGACTTAGCTTTGCTCCGTCCAAGCGATCAGGACTGTGTCTTATTGGTGAATGTTCGCTAGCACTCACACTGCGTTGTTGAATGACGATTTTTGATTTGGAAGAAATTTGCTTTTAAAAGGACGACTTCATTTGCTTTTTGTTGCATACGGCGACCTAAGGTCGCCGCTACGCGTTGAGTGGTGTGTGGGCTTGTTGAAATCAATATCCGTGAGATGTTTCATCATGAAAATTCGACCGAGGCATCCAGAGGTAGGTCGAGATGGATCTGGCTGGAATTGAGTGCAAGGGGTATGAAGGCACGACTGCAGAAAGGGTAGGCATCGCCGAGGGCGATGTGATTTGCTGCATTTTCGTCGAGCAGGGTGTGATGGAAAAGGCGCGCGGAGGCTTGCCAAGTGGAGGATTCATCTCCCGACGGGTCGCGTTCGGTTGGGGAGCTATCCTCTAACAATGCAGGCAAGATGGCCACCTCACCAATCCGGTCGGAACTGTGATCGGTGGCGAGCAGGTGTTGCAGCGCGTCTTGTCCAGTGCGGGAGCGGGCGCTTACGACCCGTCCTCGCCGAAACTCCAGTTCGATACCCTCGATTACGGTGCCGCCATGCGTGACCGGCCGGGCAATCCGCACGTTACCGCGTGCGGATTTCTTGTGCGGTGCGGTAAAAATTTCCTCGGTTGGCAGATTACAGACGAAGAGTAAGCCGGATCTGGAGGTCAGCTGGGCGGTACACCATGCGTGCGAGCGGGTAAGGTCGAGAGTGAGGTCAGTGCCTTCACCTACGTAACGGATATGTCGGTGGCGTGCGGCGTTTAGCTCGTCGCGACGTCGGGCAAGGTTTGAGAGATGGGCGTGCCAGAGCTCGACAGGATTGGATGTAGAATATGTATTTTGCCCCGACGCTGCAGAGTCGGGAGGGGCAGTCACCCGCATCGCCTGAAACACGACCTGCCACAAGGCATCGACACTCATTCCAACGGCATCGGCCCATACCGACGAGGGGGCTGGGGCGAGTGTCCACTGGCTGGCTCCACGAACGAGACGTTGTATGACGGGGCCGAGGTGCCGCCACTTAATGCGATCGAAACGAGCCAATCGCTCGGCCGGTAAGCCGGACATGAGTTGAGGCTGACTGCCCATGAGGAAAAGAAACGCCCCACCGCGCGCGAGATGCTGTTGCATGCGCCGACTGTGGTTGGAAACCAAGATTTCGTAACCTCGGATGTTATCGGTTTCCACCAATTCACGCAGCCGATCCGGGTCGGATCGAATGACTTCGATGGTGGAGTGAGAGCCTCCCGACTCAACTTCCAATTTTGAGACGGCAGTCCGTATTGCTGCGGCCAGTGTGTTGGTCTCTGGATGGACGCCCTGTAATTCATAGGGCTCGGTAATGAGAAGCGGTTGCCCGGGCTGGAGATTTAGCCCAACCCGTACGATGACATCACCCATGTCGCAAAGTTGGGAGGCGAAGTCAGATATCATTGTCGTAGCGTGTCATCCTGAGCGTAACGAAAAATTCATGAATGGATCATCTCCGATTCCCACAGCAAGAGCCATTTTCTGATAGGTCGTTAAAATTCACAAATAAAATATATTCCCTGTCTGATTTTCTCTGTTTTCAGTTTGTCTGGGAACTTGGATTGAGAACTGGATCGCGTGAAACTAGTCGCACTTAGCAAATTACTGGCATTCATTTCACCCCATGGATATTATCCGAAGTTGGATGTTTCGAATTTTATCAGAGCTTATGGGGTGTATAGAATCGGGTTACTATTTCTTTTTCTTCGCCTTCTCGTCAGCTTTAAGCTGCGCTAATTCTTTACCGAGTCCTAACATGTCTGAAATTTCAGATTTTGACAGTGAGCTGTCGCGGTCTTTGTTGGCTTCGTCAAATTCTTTACCAGCTGCTTCCTTGTCGTTTGCGTCGGCTAGGTATTCGTCGCGA
>CAMCYT010000169.1 GCA_945885485.1 Prosthecobacter debontii | reverse complement strand
AGAAAACCCTGCAGGCCTCGCTCCCTAAGGCAAGAGAAGCGACGGTTTCCATCGATATCGGGAATGGCTTTGGCAGCGGAGTGATTGTTTCAAAAGAGGGTTTGGTCATGACCGCCGCACACGTTTCCGGCGGGGTTGGTAAAAAAGTGACGATCATCATGCCGGATGGCACGAAGCATAAGGGAAAGACTTTAGGCCTGATGTCGGAAACGGATGCGGCTTTGGTGCAAATCAGCGATCTAGGTGAGTATCCTTTCGTGGAGTTGAATCGTGCGGGTAACATCAAATTGGGTGATTGGGTTTTCTCGCTCGGGCACTCTGGTGGATTTAATAAAGACCGTGGGGCGGTGGCTCGTTTGGCGCGTTTAGTGGGGATTAAAAACACCACGTATCAGACAGACGGAACGCTGATTGGTGGAGATTCAGGAGGTCCGCTGTTTGATATAGAAGGTCGGCTGATTGGGATTCACTCACGGGTTGGTCCGCAGCTTCCGGTCAACATGCACGTTCCTGTGCAGGTATT
The DNA here is from genome assembly GCA_945885485.1 of Prosthecobacter debontii. Classification (GTDB taxonomy): domain Bacteria; phylum Verrucomicrobiota; class Verrucomicrobiia; order Verrucomicrobiales; family Akkermansiaceae; genus Luteolibacter. The sequence goes on along the minus strand of CAMCYT010000169.1, from coordinate 5,258 downwards.
TATCGATAACTGGGAGCCGATGATGAAATCCGAATTCATGGGCGAAGGACCTTTTGCGGAGAAACCTGTTAAAGGCAACGGCATGCTCGGAGTGGCGACGAAGCCTGTGGATGGCGGTTTGGAAATTACCAAAGTTGGTAAAAAAACAGCAGCCGAAAAAGCGGAGCTCAAAGTCGGCGATGTGATCCGCAAGATAGACGGCAAGGAAGTAAAGATCCGCGAGGAATTGCAAGCCGTGATCAAAGACAAGTCGGCTGGAGAAGAGTTGGAGCTGGAAATTTCGAGAGATGGAAAAGAACAAAAAATCACTGCGGAACTTACTGAACGTTAAGTGGATTTTCCTGTTAGCAGGATTGACCAGTTCAGAAATTCTCGTTGCTCAGCAATCACTGGAGACGCCTTACCGTCTAACAGGATCAATCATCACGGATTTATTCGAGCCACAACGGCAAGTGATTCAGAAATGCAGCGCTGTGATCTATAACAAGAATGCTGAAATCGCATACGGAGTCGTTATTTCCAAGGATGGGTATATTTTAACCAAGGCCAGTGAGATAGAAGATAAAAAAGAAGTCGAAGCTAGTAAAGAATTGAGCGTTCCGGGAGCCGAAGAATTGGAGGTGCCTGCGCCAGCTGACATACCAGCAGGGCCAATTAAACTGTCCGTAAGGGTCGATAAACAATTGTTCGAAGATGTGAAAGTGATCTCGGTGGATCCACTTTGGGATGTGGCTCTCATCAAAGTAGAAGCACAGGATTTAACTCCGGCTGAGTATGCTGCTGATAGTAAATTGGAGCAGGGGAGTTGGGTGATCGTGAACGGCGCGACGAGTCGCACCAAACGAAGGGCTCTTGCTGGCATCGTCAGTGCCAAGGCACGCGAAATTCCAACAGCTGGTGGAGCCGGGCTGGGACTTATGTTAGAGAAAGTCAAAGATAAGCTCGAGGTCAAAGCTGTGACTGAAGATAGCGGAGCGAAAGCGGCGGGCGTGCTTGTAGGTGATGCTATCGTGGCGCTGGATGGAAAAAAAATCGAGAAGTTCGAGGAGATTGCCGAGATGTTGAAGGATAAAAAAGTTGGTGATGAAGTGAAATTGACTGTGAAGCGCGCGGGAAAAAATATGGATTTCCAAGTTAAGTTAGCGGCGCGTGGCGAGATGGATCATCAGCCAGATCGGAATGATCAGATGAGCGGTGATTTCTCCAAGCGCAGAAGCGGATTTCCACGTATTATCCAACACGATATTTTAGCAAACAGTGCGACGATGGGTGGTCCGGTGGTGGATATGAAAGGCAGTGTCGTAGGAATGAACATCGCACGAGCAAACCGCGCTGAGACTTTTGCTATCCCCGTTGAGGAATTGCAGGTGCTCGCCAAGCAGATGGTCGAAAAGGCCGGAAAGTAATTGGCTGAAAGTGCCAAACCTGTCCTTAAATAGATCAGGTGAATTTGAATTATTCTCTGATATTCTGAACTTTGGCGATAGCTTCGACCGAAAATGCAGCGTAAGGGTTTAACAAAGAACGATAAACTCGCTTTGTCGCGTTCTACCATGACTTCTGGTATCTGATTTTTTCCTCAACTCCTTCTCCTATGCTGTTCACGCGATCCATTTTTTCCACTACTCTGGTAAGTTCGTTCTGTCTGTACGGATTGGCTTTTGGAGAAAAGGATTTCAAGGTATCATCTACGGCGAAGGAGATCCTTTCAAATTATTGCACGGATTGCCACGAGGACGGCACGGAAAAAGGCGACATCCGGCTCGATAATTTAGAGCAGCTGCCGTTGCAGGCGCGTCTTGATCTAATGAACCGCGCATTGGAGCAGGTTTATTTGAAGCAGATGCCTCCAAAGAAAAAAGATCAGCCCAGTGTTAAAGAGCGCGAAGAACTAGGCTCATGGTTTTGGGAGGTCTTGCATTCACATAACGCTTCGAAGCTTGAAGATAAACTCCGCTATCCTTCTTACGGAAACTATGTGGATCACAATGAGCTTTTTAGCGGAAAGAATAAACAACCCGCCTTCACACCTGCGCGGCGCTGGCTGGTCAACCCGCAGATTTTCGATGCGAGAGTGCGCGATGTTTTCGGACTCGATCCCAAACAGCGCGGGCAGCAGCTTCTTGGAATCACCAATCCCTTTGCCTTGCCGGACAATTCGGGTGTGAGAGACTACGATATCGGATCGCTGGACGGTGGATCGCTTCTCGTTATGTTGACGAATGCCGAATGGATTTCAGACCGGCAAATCCGCGCAGCACGGATGAAAAACGGCGAGCCCGGCATGAATGAATTTCCTGACCCGAAGGATAAATTCGTGCCGCCCAAAGTGCCGGTTGAATTTGAAACTGTCATTTTCAATAAATCGGCACCCACCGATGATGAGATGAAAGCCGCGATCAACAGGCAGTTCCAGTTGGTATTGAAGCGCACTCCATCGGAAGCGGAAATGGTGAAATATCACGATCTCACCAAAGAAGCCATCCTAGCCGCAGGCAATTCCGAGGGATTGCGACAAATGCTGATCACGGTTCTGTTGGAATCCGAGTTTCTCTATCGCATGGAATTTGGTGCGGGTGCTCCGGATACACACGGTCGTAAAATGCTCGCGCCACGCGAGGCTGCGTTTGCGATCGCATACGCGATGGGTGACAACTCTCCAGATAAAATCCTCTTCGAAGCCGCCGAGCAAGGACGCCTTGTGACCCGAGAGGATTTCAAACGTGAGGTCACTCGTTTGTTAGAAGATCCGAATTTGTTTCGAGGCGGCGTCGATGAATATTTAAACTCGGGAAAAGTGAAATCTCATGTGGTATCTCACCCGAAAATCATTCGCTTCTTCCGTGAGTTTTTTGGCTACCCGAACGCCCCAAAAGTTTTCAAAGATGTCGATCGTGCATTCAGGCAATACCAGAACGCGGATCGCGGTACATTCGGCACGGGAGGAAGCCTCGTCGATGAGGCGGATCAGGTCGTCTCCTATTATGTGGATCAGGATAAAAAAGTTTTCGAGAACATCCTCACCACGGATAAATTCTTCGCCTTCGACATGCCGAATGCCGAACAAACCATCAAGAAATGGCGCGAGATTTGGGAGTTATTGAAAGATACGGAATGGAAAACCAATCCCAATAAAGTTTTCTCGGAGCATGAGGAACTGCTCAAAAAAACCTTCCAGATGGAACCTGAAACAGAGGGTAGAAAACACGGCACGACCCTTACCCGTGTGATGACCCACTTTGAGGCACATTTCGGCAAAGGACTCACGCCTTTCGTGGTTTTCCCATGGGCTCACGGGTATTATCACAACTATTCCCCGATGTATAATCTTCCCCCGGTCATGGGCACGTGGGGATTTGAGGAGGGCTCGCCGCATTTCAGCTATGAACCCGTGCAACCGTTCAAATTGGAAAACCGCAAAGGAATTTTAACACATCCAGCATGGTTGGTCGCGCATTCACTCAATACGGAAACCGATCCTGTTAGACGCGGACGTTTCATTCAGGAAAAACTTCTCGCGGGTCGTGTTCCAGATGTGCCGATCACGGTCGATGCGGTGGTCCCGGAAGATCACACCAAAACCCATCGTGAGCGCCTTGATAAGGTGACGAGCTCGCAGGATTGCTGGAAATGCCACGAATACATGAACCCGCTCGGCTTGCCTTTTGAAATGTATGACGACTTCGGCCGGTTCCGAAAAGACGAGCCGATTGAACATCCGGAAAACGTGATTGGAAAACAGCTGAAATTTTTCAATGTCTACAAGACTCTTCCGGTGAATCCCCGTGGTGAACTGAAAGGCACGGGCGATCCCGCGCTCGATGGCGAGGTGAAGGATGCGTTGGACTTGATCGATCGCTTGGCGAAATCTGCTCGCGTTCGCCAATCCATTATTCGGCACGCTTTCCGCTTCTATATGGGGCGCAACGAAATGCTTTCAGATTCCCAGACCTTGATAGACGCCGATAACGCATACGTATCCAGTGGAGGTAGCTTCAAGGCGGTCGTTCTTTCTTTACTCACCTCAGATTCTTTCATCTATCGGAAATAACCGATTTCTCAGTTCCATTAACAACCCAGCCCGCACGGCACCAAACATCATGAACAAAAGACGCGAATTCATCAGAAATGCTTTCCTTGCAATGGGAGGTCTCTCCATGCCCGGGATGATGCCAAGGCTTTCCGCTGCTCCAATTGGCTCCAGTCTTACCGGTGCGCCGCCGATGCGGTTCATCTTCATGCACCGTGGAAACGGACTTTTCCCGAAAGTCATGGTGCCACCATCTTTCACACCTGAACAAAAGGCGATGGAGGATAAAAAACTTCCCTACGAAGTGGATCTTGATTCCCACACTCTTCCAGAATGGATGAGTCCGCTTGCGGCGCACAAAAAAAACCTCACGATCCTGCAAGGCCTCTCAGGCAAAATGTGCACAGTCGGCCATCACGGCTGGTGCTCGGCGCTGGGTGTTTACAAAGCGAATGAACGCAACAGCTCGATCAAATGGGCAACCGTCGATTTCGAACTCGCCAAACTTTTCCCATCCCCACTCGAGCACATCGAGCTCGCATGCTTCCCAACAGGTGGTGGTAACCCACGCGGTGGACTCAATGGAATCGCCAAAGGCTTCTCAGCTCGCGGCCCTCAACAACCCAACTACGCCTTCGGTGGCCCAGGCATCGCGGTGGATGAAATTTTTAAATCGGTTTCCACTGATAAAAACGAACAGATCCGCTATCAGCTTCAGCGCAAAGTGTTAGAATTCGCCGCTGGTAGCGAAACCGAACTCGCACGCCACATCAGTGGCATCGAGAGACACAAAGTCAGCAACTACGCAGACTCCATCGAAGGCATCCGCGAGCGTAATCGTAAAATCGACATGATGACGGATGTCGTTAGTCAACACGTTCCAAAATTGGAAAGCAAGTATCTCGATAACGAGATGGATACATTTACTCGCCAAGTCGGTCACACCGAAGTGCTGCTTTCATCACTGATTTCAGGGCTCACCAACGTGGTTGCCTTCACGATTGATGAACTCGGCCACGATTACACCGGCATCACCGGTATCGAAAAAGAAAAGGTCAACATGCACGACATCGGTCACGGCAAGCCTGTCAAAGACGTACTCGCTGAAGAAGTTCGCAGGCGCACCGAAGTTCATCACATGGAGCTGGTGAATCGTATCGTGACCCGCCTCAAAAGCGTTCCAGAAGGCAAAGGCACAATGTTTGATAATACGATGATCTGCTATTTC
>CAMCYT010000168.1 GCA_945885485.1 Prosthecobacter debontii | reverse complement strand
ATCTTGGATCATGCATTTTCGTTGTGAGATAGTAATACCTATCTCACTTCGTAAATTCCGCATCATACCCAAAGATTTTTTCAAAGAAAACCAAAGCGCTCACCTGATCTCCGTAATCACTTGGATGACTGCCGTCTTCGATGAAGAGTTTCTTTCCGTTACCATTGCGAAATTCCGTTTCCCAGGCATCACCCACCGGGACAATTTCCACTCCACCCGCGTTCTTTGCTGCCACCGCATAACCTTCTCTGATACGTGCATTCATTTGATAAAAATCATCACCTTTCAAACCTGGCTGACCGTCAAGTCTTCCCCACGTCTGATAGAGCAAGGGACGCGCACCAATCTCTCGAGCTTCATTTACGAAAAACTCAACTGACGGATACATCTCATTCTCCCGCCGACTCTCCGGATACGCTGCGTTCAAACTAAAATCCTGAATCACCACGACGTCCCATTTTTTCGAACGTAACTTCTTCAAGGTCAACTCATGCTCCTTATGCATGGCAAGCGTCCAACCGCCATACGTAGAACTCACAACTTTAACGTTCTTGCCATTTTTACGCGCGATCCCTCGGAAACTATTTGGAACACCGAAACTGTAGCTATTGCCAATGAACAACACTCGTAAATCATCATTTTTCTTAGCATCTTGATCAGAGCGCGGAAAAAATGACGCGCAACTCGACAACCCGAAAAATGCTAAAATCTTCGCGAACATCAGGATACCTCGATAAATCGTTTCATGCTCTCGGATGCGCTTCGTCATAAGCCTGTTTCATTCTTTCTCGGGTTACGTGCGTGTAAATTTGTGTGGTCGATAACGAAGCGTGTCCTAGCAGTTCCTGCACACTCCGTAAATCAGCACCAGCATCAAGCATGTGCGTCGCAAAACTATGCCTGAGCTTGTGCGGGCTCACTCCAAAGTGAATCCCGCTGATTTTCAAATACTTCTTCAACATCTGATCCACCGCCTGCTGAGTGATCCTAGTTCCTCGCACGCTACGAAACAATGGTCCATTTGTCACCACCGCCTCCTGTCGGTATTTCTGAATCGCACGGATCGCTACTCCACCAATGGGAACTATGCGCTGTTTGCGACCTTTTCCGGTTACCTTGACGATGTCATCCACGAAATCAACATCCGCCACATCCAGACTGAGCAACTCGGAAATACGCAGGCCAGATGAATAGAACAGCTCAAGAATCGCCACATCGCGATGCCTGAGCCATGAAAGACTTTTGCCATCCGTATCCATTTTCAAAGGAGTTTCTAACAACGCTTCCATCTGTTTCAAACTCAGCACTACCGGTAGGTTGCGCTCAAGCTTCGGCATCTGAATATCCGCAACAGGGCTTTTCTCCAAACCACGCCGTAGCACGAGGTATTTGTAAAACGAACGCAACGCAGCGAACCGCAAACGTATGGTCGAGCGCTTCATGTTTTCCTTCATCAGAAAAAACAGGTAATCGCGGAAATGATTCCCCTGCTCTTTTCGCCAACAAACAAAATCACCACCACGCCACTCGATGTATTCTTTCAGCGCCGCCGAGTAATTCCGTATGGTCAACGGAGAGGCGTCCTTTTCGGTCTCCTGAAAATCCAGGAAATATGCGACATCGTCATTCATTTTTAAATTTCAAATTCTAGGTTTCAAGTTTCAAAAAAGAAATAGAACATAAAAGCCACAACTCTTCTTTGCGATTTGGATTTTGGACCTTGAATTTTTATTTCACAAAAACTTCACGAGCCTTCGCACCATCGCCAGGGCCGATGATGCCGCGTTGTTCTAAAATATCCATCATCCGCGCGGCACGGGTGTAACCCAACCGCAAGCGACGCTGTAGCAGCGAGGTGCTGGCTTTTTGCTCCTGCCTGCATACCTCGATGCATTTGATGACCAATTCTTCATCCGCATCGGAAACATCTTCATCCTCATCCATCCCAGCATTGTCGATGGTTTCGCGGATGTCCTTTTCATACCGCGGCTTCGCCTGCTTCGCGCAGTGATCGACGATACGCTCAACTTCCGCATCAGAAACAAAAGCACCTTGCGCGCGCTCCAGCTTCGCAGAACCCGGCGGCAAATACAGCATGTCGCCTTTTCCTACCAACTTGTCCGCGCCTTTCGTATCCAAAATAACCCTAGAGTCCAAAGCCGATGAGACCTGGAACGCGATCCGACTCGGGATGTTCGCTTTGATAATTCCCGTCACCACATCTGCACGCGGCGTCTGGGTCGCAATGATCAAATGAATCCCCGCCGCACGTGCTTTCTGAGCGATACGTGCAATACACATTTCCACATCCGCTGGCGCCGTCTGCATCAAATCTGCAAGCTCATCGATCAACACCACGATGTAAGGGAAACGATCCGGAATCTCATCGTCCTCAAGCTCCAATTCCTCAAAATCAGCCTCGGGCCCGAGATCGCCATCTTCCAGAGCCGATGCGATTTCATCAATCGCATCGAGATCCACTTCCGGTTCCTCCTCTTCGGGTTCTTCCACTTCCGCAACCGCCACTTTATCCGGACGCGGACGATTGTTAAAACTATCGAAATTCCTCACTCCTTCTTTTGCGAAAATCCGGTAGCGCTTCTCCATCTCGTTCACCACCCATTTGAGAGCCGCAACGGTTTTCTTCGGATCCGTCACCACAGGCACCACCATGTGCGGCAGCTTGTTATACATCTGCATCTCCACCACTTTCGGATCGACCATAATGAAGCGCAGCTCATCGGGTCCGAATTTAAACAGAATAGACGCGATGATCGAGTTGATACAAACCGATTTCCCGGAACCCGTCGCACCCGCCACCAGCAAATGCGGCATCGCCGCGAGATCGCCGATCACTGTCTTGCCGTAAACATCTTTCCCAAGCGCGAGTGGAATCTTCTTCTTCGCCGAGCGGAAATCTGGATCGTGCAACAACTCATGCAGCGGAACCGCCACTTTGTTAGAATTCGCAATCTCGATACCCACGGTGTCTTTACCGGGGATAGGCGCTAAAATATTGATCCGCTCCGCACGTGTGGCTCGCGCAAGGTCTGCTTCAAGCTGAGAAATCCGTGATACCCGCAGACCCGTCGATGGGTAAATCTCATAGCGGGTGATTGTCGGGCCACGGGTAATATCTCCAGGAGTAACATCGATTCCGAATGCTTTCAACGTGTCAACAATCGTGGCTTGAATGGAAATCAACTCATCATGATCCGCTGCCTCCGCCTCTTCCTCAACCGCATCTAACAAATCAAATCCCGGCAGCTCGTAATCCTCAAATCCCGTAACGGAAAGCGATTGATGTCCCGGTTTTTTCCGCTCAAACGGCTTTCCTCCGAACTCCATCTGCTCCACCGCGCGACGCTGCGAGGCATCGATAATCTGCGGTAACGGGGTTTCACGGATCGGCAGTTCTTTCTGACCCGGCGTATCCGTTTCCGCTTCTTTCAGCTTCGTGATCTCACGCTCCAAGCGGCGTTGCTCACGTTGGCGTTCACGCTCATGCAACAATTCCTTCTCACGAGCTTCAGCACGACCTACCTCAGTCCGGCTCATCCGCCATGCATCGAACTTGCGCTTGAAACCCATCAAACAGGCTTTCGCAAAAGCCATGGGCGTCTGACCTGTCAGCCAAATCAAGCCCACCAAATACCCGATACTAGCAAGACCAAGTGTGCCTGGCTTACCAATAAATGGCACCAACAAATGCCCCCCGATCCCAAAACCAATCACCCCTCCTGGACTGGGCACTTGGCATCTATCCGCCCATTCAACGAAAAAATAATCTGCAGCGTGTAACCAAATAGCCCCGGAAATCAGAATCGTAATGAGACCCAATGAAATCCTCGGCCAAATCAACCAGCGAAACGCTAGCTTCGTAACACCGAACCAAATAAAACCCAACGATAACAACCAGCCCGCCGCACCAATCAAAAGGATCTGCGCGAAACCCAAAACCCCACCCACCGGCCCCAGCCAGTTTTCCCCAGACTTATCAGTGTTATCAGTGAAATTCTTCAGAAATCCCAGATCCGGCAAATCCGCAGGACTGTAAGAAAGCTGAGATAACAGCAACACCAAGCCACCCGCCAACCAGCAGACCCCAGCAACTTCGCTGGACCACTGCTTAGGCTCCTCAATTTGCCCGCGTTTCTTATTTTCTTTATTGGCCATTGATTGACGACACCCACAGCATCCCCTTCCTACCCAAAAAGGGCAAGATTGTTTTCATACCGTGAAAATCAGCAAAAGTTAAGGATTTTGAGGATTTTCTCAAAAGGTAGGGTCATCCGGCTGATGCCCGTAATTTAGATTCCAACGGGATCTCAGAGCTTAGCGCGGGGTCGAGGAGCACTAACGACGACCACCCCGGGATTAAGGATCCATAAAATCCGTCCACGGCAGAGGGTCGCAGAAATGTCGGCATCTTCAATTCCGAAAATAATCATCTGGATCCATCATGGGAGGCAGCGGGCGCTTGAGAAGGCTTTTTTCTTCAGCCACTCCAAGCTCAAGCTCAAGCAGCCGAATAGCTCGGGCAACACCATGCATGGGTAAACTTTCAGTGCCCCTTAACCAAATCCTACCCAAAATTTCGTAAGCTAATTTACGCGACGGAAAAACCTTATCCACCAAATCAATAACTGGCTGCTCGGGATCTCGATGGTATTCCAAAACATAGTGCATGGCCAATGCGGTGGGAGGCAGATTTTTTAACTCACTTTTAATCTCTAACAAAAGCTTTAGCGATTCCTCCTCTCGCCCCTGAACCCTAACCAGCGAATAAAGCGATGCCCGCTTCGTGAATTTCCGAGCCATTCCCGTATCAACTGCAGACATATAGGACTTGTATGAAGCCTCATATGCCGCCGACGGATCACCAAACGCCTTGATTCGATAAGGATCTGCTAATAACTGCCCCAAACGTTCATACAACAATGGATGCTCGGGATTGTTTTTTATGCCTCTCTCCAAAAAATCACGCCCAGCTAAAATGTAACTTTTCCACAAAAGCTTGCGGCGCAGCGGCGGCAGTTTCGATTCATAGAGATAATACGATGACGCGTTACTCGACATGTGCCAGGCACCTGTGTCCCAATAATATTTCGTACGTGGTGCGAGATCGACAATCACATCATAACTATCCACGACATCCGCCCATTGTTGTTTTTCAAAATAGCCAAATGCACGGAGATTCATGAAAGTAGCTATCAAGGAGCGCAGACCACCTAGAGATACCGCATAAAATGTCTGACCCAGTTTTTCACCCGTGCCAATTTCAAGTTTTGGAGATAACAGTTTTTCCTGATGTAAATCGATCGTGAGCTGGCGCTCAAAAGGCAAACGCACTGCACCCGCGATTAAAATCGCCACCCCTAAAACCCAGTATCTTTTTCCCTGAGTCATTCGTTCAAAACTCCTTTTCTGCAAAAATGAACCACGACGCGAATAGATAAAAAACAAAGTAGGACAAACCGACCAATACCAATTTACCCATTATCCATAAAGGCATTACCCGTCCTTGGATGATTTCATCAATCACATTGAAAAGCTGAAAATCCGGCAATACCAAAGCGACCAACAGAGAGATCGACTGAGCTAACCAGCCATTACTCGCCCCTATATCGTGGCCAAAATACATCTCACTAGCAATCTCCCGAGCATCCGCTTGAAAATTTCCCATGAAAAATATCAGAAAGCTCACGATTGTGGTGAACAACGTACTAGTTGAAAAAGTTGAGAGCAAAAGCGTCATAGAAGCGATCACCGTTGCCTTAAGAAAGACCGCAATCACCGCACCTTGCAGTGAATAGGTTGGCCCTT
>CAMCYT010000167.1 GCA_945885485.1 Prosthecobacter debontii | reverse complement strand
GAACCACGGATTGCACGGAATACACGGAGTGAAGAATAAGAATAGAAGTTGACCAAAAAGTGCGGGAGCGACCATTCCGTGTAATCCGTGGTTAAAAATCCTTGTGTGTAAAAACGAAAAAACCGGTCCCGAAATCGGAACCGGTTTTTGAAATTTCTAATCCAGAAAACTTAGCTTCAGTCTTCGTCTTTCACGTCGCCAGCATCAACCGAGACGGTAAGTTGGGCAGTGACCTGAGCGTTGAGTTTGATCTCAACAACGGTTTTGCCGGATTTTTTGATCGGCTTGTCGAGTTGGATGGAGTGGCGATCGATGACGATGCCAGCAGCTTCGAGTTCTTTGTGGAGATCCATGCTGGTGACCGATCCGAAGGCCTTGCCACCTTGACCGGTGGAGAGGGTGAAGGATGGCTTGAGTTTGGAAATCTTGGTCGCGAGCTCTTCGGCGATGACGAGTTCCTCGGCTTCACGCTTGACGCGATTGGATTTGAGGGCTTCAACGTGGCGAAGGTTTGCTTTGGTCGCTTCGTATGCTTTCCCTTGTGGAACAAGGTAATTGCGGGCGTAGCCAGCGCGGACTTTAACGACATCGGCTTCGGAGCCGAGGCCGGCGATTTTTTCTTTGAGGATGACTTGTGCGTTGGCCATAATTTGAAAGTGTTTGGTTGAGAAACGGGCGGCGGATTTAGGCTTGGCTGAGGGATGCGTCAAGGAGAATCTTTAAAAAGGCGGGATGATGAACCTTGCGCTGAGGCGGTGCGTGTGTATTTTCCATTTAGTGCGTGTCTTTTCCTCCATATTGTTTGCCATCATGACCTTGGTTTTGCCAATGGCCGCGGTGCAGCGCTATGTATGCACGCTGGATATGAATTTTTCAGGAGATGTCGAAGATTGCCCGATGAATTGCTGTGATTGTGGGGACGACCATCAAAACGTTCCAGAATGCATGGTGAAGGCCGATCCTCTTCCTGATGCGGATTTCCCCAATTTCGCCCAGATTCCTTATTCGAAATCCGACGAAGTGATCTATCTTCGGCTTTCGGTAGCAGATTTAAGAGGAAACACTGCCTCACCCGCTCGATCGGAGCACCGTCGCGGCCCGCCGGATTCACGGGAATGGTATGTGAAACAGCAACGATTGCTGATTTGAAAATCGGGAAAATCTGATGGTGCCAAGCGATGCGTTGCATTCGCGGCATGATTTTTCCCCGGGTTTCTGACCCGAAAGTTTCAAATTTTTCCACTTATGCCAACCAACCGCCTCAATTTAGGGCGAATTTTCTCAAGCCAAAACCTCTCCCCAAGCGCTCGCAAGCGCATGGCGGTCTGGATTTTACCGCTCGGACTCTTGCTTGGGTTCTTGCTGATCTTCGCCCTCCTGTTCCGAGATCGCTTGATCCCAGCGAAAAAAGTCGAAGTCTTTTCAGCCGTCGGTATCGAGGAAAAAATCAAAACTTCAACCACGAAGAAAACCGCGAACGTCGCTGGGAAATTGATGTTCCAAGCCTCAGGCTGGATCGAACCGGATCCGCTGCCGATTAAGGCGACCGCGCTGACAGATGGTATCGTCGATTCCGTGAATGTCCTCGAAGGTGAGTTGGTGAAAAAAGGCGACCTGCTGGCGACCTTGATTCGGATCGATTCGAAACTCGAGCGCGATACGATGGCGGCGAAGCTGGCGGAGACGAAGGCATCGTTAGATGCGCATTGCGTCAAAACGCAACTCGCCTTGCAGCGGATCGAAGTAGAAAAGGCCGGCTTGGTGATCACGGAAGCGGATGCAGAAGAGGCGAGCGACAAACTCCGCCGCTATGAACGTTTGAGCAAAGGCGCGATCGCCGAAGATGACATGTTGGCGACGCGACTGAATCAAAAACGACGCCTCGCAGAAGTCGATGCGGCGAAGGCGCGGATCGTCGGAATCACTCAAGAAATCAACCAGATCGCTTTCGAAATTTTAGCGATCCAAGCGCAGATTAAGGAAGCGGACATTAATTTAGAAAAAGCCGAGCTCGCGCATGCGCGGACCGAAATCAAAGCGCCGGTCGATGGTCGGGTACTCGCGTTGAAAGCTGCTCCCGGTCAGAAAAAAATGGTGTTGATGGATGATGAGGACAGCTCGACGATTGCGATTTTATATGAACCCGCGCATCTGCAAGTGCGGGTGGATGTTCCGCTAGCTGATGCGGCGGGTCTCAGCGTCGGCCAACGCGCGAAGATCCGATCCAATCTTCTCCCGGATCAAGTTTTTGAAGGAGAGGTCACCAGGATCGAAGGCTCGGCGGATTTGCAACGCAACACTCTGCAAGCGAAAGTCCGCATCGAAAACCCCAGCGACAAACTCCGCCCAGAGATGCTGAGCCGGGTCGAGTTTTTTGAAACGATCATTTCTACTACAGATGCCGTAGTTGAATCGACGGGCATCGCGGTGTATGTTCCGAAAGAAGCGATCCAAGACAATCAGGTTTGGATCTGCGATCCCGATACCAAGCGCGCCGAGCGGCGTGCGGTGAATCTCGGTGCGACCAAAGACGGCATGGTCATGGTTCCAGAAGTCCGACCCGGCGAATGGGTTGTCACCAAACCGCTCGATCTCAAAACCGGCCAACGCCTCAACCCTATTTTCAAAGAACGTTTATGATCATCTGCAAATCCATTTCCAAATCCTACACCAAAGGCACGAATATCGTTACGCCTTTGGAAAATCTTGATCTAGAGGTGGGTCGCGGAGAGTTCCTCGCGCTGATGGGGCCTTCCGGATCCGGCAAGACCACTTTGTTGAATTTGATTTCAGGCATCGATTCACCAACCTCAGGTAGTCTCGTCATCGATGGCGAAAACATCGCGGCATTCACTCGTAAACAACTCACGCAATGGCGTGCCAGAAAAGTGGGTTACATCTTCCAGCTCTATCATCTGATTCCTGTTCTAACAGCTTTCGAAAACGTGGAGTTGCCGTTGTTGATCACATCGATGAGCAAGGCGGAGCGGAAGCAAAAAGCCGAAGAGGCGTTGGAAATCGTGGGACTGCAGGATAGGTCTCATCACACGCCGAGCGAGTTGTCGGGAGGACAGGAGCAGCGGGTGGCGATTGCGCGGGCCTTGGTTGCCGATCCGGCGTTGCTGGTCGCGGACGAACCGACCGGTGATTTGGATAGAGAATCCGCGACGATGATTTTGGAGCTGCTGCAATCGCTTTCGCGCGAACGCGGCAAAACCATCGTGATGGTGACCCACGATGCGCGCGCGGCTGAGGCGGCGGACCGGACCTTGCATTTGGAAAAAGGTAAATTGTTAGAAAACGAGCCCCACTTATCCAAGTTATGATCGCTCTTTTTCAACTCGCCACCAAACAACTTCAACGCCATCGGCTGCGGACGTCGCTGACGGTTTGCGGGGTGGCTTCAGGGATGTTTCTTTATACTTCGGTGGAAACGCTTCAGGATTCTTTGGCATCAGCAACCGAGGAAACCGCTGCAGACACGACCTTGGTGGTGTATCGCGAAAATCGGTTTTGCCCGATGGCGAGCCAGTTGCCCGAGCATTATCAGGATGAGATTCGTGAAATGGATGGCGTGAAAGAAGTCATCCCGATCAAGATCACCGTGAACAACTGCGGCGCGAGCTTGGATGTGATCACGTTTCGCGGCGTGCCGGAAGGGATGTTGCGCAAATTCGCGCCGGAGATCGAGATCATCGAGGGCGATGATAGCGAATGGAAAAAACGCGGCGACGCGGCATTGTTAGGAGAACAGTTTGCCAAACGACGCGGGCTCAAACCGGGAGATAAATTCGATGCGGTTGGAATCACGGTGCACGTCGCTGGGATCATTCGGTCGCCGTTTCCGCAGGACAACAACGTCGCTTATGTGAAGTTGGAGTTTTTGCAGCAAGCCTCGAAAACCGGATTGGGAATTGTGACGCAGTTCAATGTACGGGTGGACAAATCCTCTCATCTAAAACCCGTGGCGGAGATGATCGATGCTCGTTTCAAATCCGATCAAATGCCCACCAACACGCGTCCGGAAAAAGCCTTTTTCGCGGAAGCGGCGGGGCAGCTCATCGAGTTGATTGGATTTACGCGTTGGCTCGGGATTGCTGCGGTGGTGGCGGTGGTCGCGCTCGTCGCGAATGCGATTTCGCTGATGGTGCGGAGTCGGGTCAAGGAAAACGCTGTGCTGCGGACACTGGGATATCCAAGCCGCGCGATTATGTTTCTGGTGCTCAGCGAAGGCGGGATGTTAGGTTTGATGGGTGGGCTCTGCGGAGCCGGTTTTGCATGGGCGTTCCTGCGTTGGCAAAGTTTCACCATGGGCAGCGAAGGCCAGACACTTGCGATCTTGCCACAAATTTCCACCGTCCTGTTCGCGATCACTGCTGCGCTGTTGTTAGGAATCATCGCCTCAATCCACCCCGCATTCATCGCCATCCGCCAACCCATAGTGAAATCCTTACGTTCATGAAGATTAAAGCGATAGATCGCTGTTCTTGGTTCCTGGTTCCTAGTTCTTGGTTTAGCTACGCGCTCCGCCACCGCTCTTTATTGAGGTTTAAAATTTAAATTTTCATGCTTCCACTCTCTTACGCCCTCAGAAACCTCTTCCGTGACAAATCACGGTTGTTGCAGACCATTGGTGGGTCGGCGTTGGTGGTGATGTTGGTGATGGCGGCGGCGGCGTTGAACGGAGGGATGAAGCAGGTGCTTTCCGCATCCGGTTCTCCGCGAAATGCGATTCTGCTCGGCGCTGGCAGTGAGGAAAGCATCCAGCGTAGTGAGGTGAGCGCGCAGTTGTCGGGTATTGCGGAAGCGACGATACATGGTGTTTCCAAAGTGATGGGTCGGCCAGCGGCGACGCCAGAGATTCATTACATGTCAGCGCTACGCACGGCGGATGGTGGAAAAGGTCAGGCCTTGTTTCGCGGCGTGACGCCAGCGGCTTTGCTGGTGCATCCGGAAGTGCGTTTGATCGAAGGCACGTTTCCTCAAGCGGGAGAGGTGATGGTCGGGAAACTCGCATGGCGCAAACTCGGTTTTACGGAGGATGCACTGAAGATAGGTAAGAAATTTTTGTTAGATAAATCCGAAATGACCATCTCCGGTGTGTTCGCCGCGCCGGGCACCGTGATGGAATCGGAAATCTGGGCCGCGATCGGCGACCTGCGCATGCTAGCGCAGCGCGCGACAGTTTCGTGTGTGGTACTGCGGATGGATTCACCAGAGGCTTTCTCGGATGCTGATTTATTCGCACAACAACGCTTGGATCTCGAACTCACCGCGATGCGGGAAAGTGATTACTACGCGGCGTTAGGGGATTTCTACAAACCCATTCGTCTCATGACTTGGCTGACGGCTGGCTTGGTCGCTGCTGGGGCTATCTTTGGTGGGTTCAACACGCTTTACGCCGCTTTCGCCTCGCGCATCCGGGAGTTGGCGACACTTCAGGCGATTGGCTTTGGTCGATTGGCGATCTTTTTTAGTCTCGTGCAGGAAAGCCTTGTTGCCTGCATGACTGGGGCCTTGCTCGCTTCTACTTTGGCATTATGGTTGTTCGATGGCATGACCATTCCGTTTTCCATTGGCGCGTTCACCATCGGCATCACGCCGGGGGTGGCGGTAGTTGGTTTGGTGACTGGGATTCTGTTAGGAATTCTGGGTTCTATCCCGCCCGCCATTCGTTGCCTCATGCCCGCCTTGCCAAAGGCTCTCCGTTCATGAAACTAAAAAAAAGAAAATCGAACCGCGGATGGACGCAGATGAACACGGATTTTAAGAGACTTGCTGATAATTTAAATTACCTAATAGATGAAAGGCTAAGTGTAAAAAATGTTTTGATAACCTACATTCATTTACCTTCATCTATCTTCCTCTATTTGT
>CAMCYT010000166.1 GCA_945885485.1 Prosthecobacter debontii | reverse complement strand
TACACAGAGTGCTGCTTACGCTTTGCACAATAAAATCATCCTTGCTGATTCGTGAGATAGAAAGCGCACATGATTAATAAGCTGAGTGCGCTAGCGCCCATTCCGTGAACTCCGTGCATTTTGACGGAGATGTTTAAATCAGCTAGTCCATCCATGTCCGCCTCGCTACCATTGTGGTTAAAATTTTCCACCTCAAGCGCTTCAACATGCCGTCTCACACCTTCGGTGATTCCGCCTTCGCTGTAGCCGCCTTCTAAAAAGGAAACGATGCGTTCGTGGCCTTGCTCGCGGCAAAGCCCGCGCACGATTTCGGTGAGTTTCGTATAGACCTCAGCTTTCGCAGATCGCAACCCCGCATTTGATTTTACACAGCCTTTACGGACAGAAATCCGAGCTGGGACTACAAAGAGGTTGTTATGAAAACAAACACCACACATGCCCTAGCGCTTGCCGCGACTTTTGTCACGATCATCTCCAGTCAGATGCCTGCGCATGCAAAAGGTAGAAGGGACGCGCCAAACGCAGATAAACCCACCGTCGATGCTCCGGCGAATCCCGTTGTTGACGGGAAAAACCGCATCCAGATCGCACTTCTGTTAGATACATCCAACAGCATGGACGGCCTGATCGATCAGGCAAAAACGCAGCTTTGGAAAGTCGTTAACACGTTCATCGATGCGGAACGCGATGGCGAGGCCCCGTTCGTTGAGGTCGCTCTTTACGAATACGGCAACAACAGCAATGCCGTCGGCAATGATTGGATTCGATTGGTTAGTCCTATGACCCGTGATCTTGATGATTTGAGCTCGAAACTTTTCGCCCTCAAAACCAACGGCGGCGAGGAATATTGCGGCGCAGTTATTCAACGCGCCCTCGGCGATCTCGCATGGGACGAAAACAAAAAAACCTATAAAGCGATCTTCATCGCCGGCAACGAGCCTTTCACTCAAGGCCGGGTCGATGCCCGCTCAGCATCCAAAGAGGCTCACGCGAAAGGAATATTCATTAACACTATCCATTGCGGAAATCGCCAAGATGGCATCAACGGCGCATGGCATGATGGTGCTGCGCTCGGTGGCGGAGATTTCTTGGTGATCGATCAGGATAAAGTCGTCGCTCACATCGATGCTCCGCAGGACAAGCACATTGCTGAGCTCAGCATGAAACTCAACGAAACCTATCTTGGATGGGGAGCACGTCGCGAAGAGGCGGTTCAAATGCAAAAAAAGGCAGACAGTGATGCTACAGCAAATGCGGGAAAAGGCGCAGACGTTCAACGTGCCATTACCAAATCCAGCTCGAATTACTCAAACGCCAACTGGGATCTTTGCGATGCAGTGAGAGATAAGAAAGTCGACATCAGCAAGCTGAAAGACGAGGAGCTTCCAGAAAACCTATGTGGAAAAACTCCTGAAGAACTCAACAAACTCATCGCGGAAGCTGCCACCAAACGTGCGGCGATCCAAGAGGAAATCAAAACCCTCAACACGGCACGCGAGACACACATTGCCGATGAGTTGAAAAAGCAAGTCGCCACTGGCGATAAATCCCTCGATCAAGCGATGATCGAAGCCACCCGCCAACAAGCCTCGAAAGTCGGATATAACTTCAAAAAGTAATCATCAACCATCATGCCAGTGCGGGGGTTTGCTCCCGTCTTGGGAGGACCCAGCTTGTTTACCCCGATGTTACGGGGCTGGGTGTGGGAGGCCGCGGTTCGTTCTGACCTGTCCGCTCACCACACGGAGCAAGCTCCGATCCCCAAGGCGGAGGCAAGCCTCCGCACTCCGGTGCTTCCAATTCTCTCACATTGTGATGGAGTGAAACTCCAAAGCCCCTATCTTTCCAAAAAAACATGATCGACTCACCCACCATTCTTGTCATCGAAGATGATCCTGCGGTTCGCATGGGGATCGTGGATACTCTTGAGTATGGCGGGTATCAAACTTTGCAGGCCCCCGATGGTTATGTGGGTATGGAGATGGCGCTCAAAGCAAATTACCGTCTGCTCTTGCTCGACATCGTGATGCCGGGTCCTTCGGGATTTGAAATCCTCGCGGCGATCAAAAAAGCCCGACCCGGCCAAGCGGTGATCATGCTCTCCGCTCGCGGTGAGGAGCAGGACCGGGTCAAAGGTCTCGTTGGTGGCGCAGATGACTACGTCGTCAAACCGTTCAGCATGAAAGAGCTTCTCGCTCGCGTGGATGCAGTGCTGCGTCGCACTCATGAGCGTCCGGCCCCTGCTGCGAACTATGTGATTGATGGTGCTGAGATCGACCTAACAGAAAACAAAATTAAGTTTACCGATGGAGCTATAGCCGAACTCAGCGAGCGGGAGAGTTGCTTGCTGCGTTACCTCATCGAAGCCAACGGCCGCATTCTCACCCGTCATGAAATTCTGCGGCATGTTTGGAACTTGGATCCTGATAAAATCGAAACCCGCACGATCGATATGCACATGGCGAACTTGCGTGCGAAACTCGGAAACGATCTTTCCCATCGCCTTGCCACCGAGCGCGGCAAGGGCTATCGTTTCACACAACCCACGGATATTTAAATGAACTGGACCCGCCTACAACCCACGACCTTCGTATGGTTCGCCTTCACCTTCTGCGCATGCTTGGTGATCGGTGCTATGCTTTGGCTGACGAGTAGTGTGATCCAAACCGAGCAAAACCGTGCTCGCGCGGAAATTCGTGCAGAAGTCCAAGAACGCGTGAGGCTTGTCCTCTGGCGTATGGACTCTTTGGGGACGTCTATTTTACTTGAGGAAAACACCATCCCACCTCAGCTTTTTCTAACAAAATTAGATAGAACCTTGCCAGCAACCGTTCGCTTCGAAACTCCAGATGGCGCAGCAATCAAAGGCTGGGGAGACGAGCAAAAACTCCAGCAATGCACCAGTTGGTTGGCGACCTTGGTGACCGATAAAACTACTGCGAGCAACGAAAAAAAACTCCTGCCTGAGCCAGAAGAAATTCAGGAGTTAGTACAACAATCGCAGCTCAAATATCGTGGGAATAAAGATGATGAAACTCAAGCATGGACGAACCGGAATGAGAAGACGAGTCGGGATCAATTGATGACCAAGAACCTTCAAAATAGCTATGGGGATGTTGCACAACAAACTATAGACATCACCAAATCTGGAGTGATCCCGTCCGGCATCGAAATTAACAACCCTCTTTCCGAATTCAAGCCGCTTTGGTTTAAGGATTCCTTGTTTCTCATTCGCAGAGGCATGACTCTAGCAACATTTGCCCAAGGTATTTTGGTCGATCATAAAGCGCTTGAAAAAACCCTTCTTAATGAAGCCACTTTTTACCTGCCGAACGCTAAGTTATGCCGACCTGTTGAGGGTGCGGACGATTCGTTCGTGCTCGCATCGTTCCCATTGAAACTGGTTCCCGGATCGCTTGACCTAACACCGGAAGCCATTCCGAAAAGCATCATGAATTCTCTTGTTGCCGGATGGTTTGCAGCGGCTATTGCGGTGATCACTGCCTTTTTCCTCGTCACCAACATCATGAAGCTCAGCGAGCGTCGCGCTTCGTTTGTTTCCGCCGTGACCCACGAGCTCCGTACACCTCTAACCACTTTTCGGCTTTACTCGGATATTTTGCAAAATGATGCAGTCGCCCCTGAAAAGCGTCCCGCATACCTTAAAACTCTGTCGCGCGAGGCGGATCGGCTATCGCATCTTGTAGAAAACGTTCTCGCGTTTTCGCAAATCGAACGCGGTAGCGCACGCAGCTCGGTTTCAGAGCAAGACATCGGCGGATTGCTTGAATCCATGCGTGAGCGCTTCGAGGCAAGACTCGTCGCAGCACGTCTGATTTTGGATATGAATACGGAGAGTTCGTTCCGGTGCTCGATCGATTCGAACGCACTCGAGCACATCCTGTTCAATCTCATCGATAACGCCGCGAAATACGCCGCAGGTTCGGAGCCTCCAATTGTTACCATTGAGATGACTCGCAAATCGAATCGTTTGGAAATTAAAGTTTCCGATCACGGCCCGGGCATTTCGAATGCGGAGTGTAAAAAAATTTTCCGCCCTTTTCACAAATCCGCCAAGCAAGCGGCCGAAACCCAACCCGGCGTCGGCCTTGGCCTCGCGCTATCCAATCGCCTCGTGCGCTCGATGGGTGGCAAGCTGAGTTGCGGCAACCGAACCGATGGGCAGTCTGGGGCGGTATTCGCTCTGACGCTGCCGGTTTGACAAGACCGCTTCTCGCGTCATTCTCATGAAAATGAAAATCCCACTATTGTCGATGGCCTTGGTCGCGCTGGCTCACGCCGCCGAGAAACCACGCAATGTGGTGGTGATCATCGCTGATGATTTAGGTGTGAAAGACATCAACATCGATGGATCCAATCCGTTTTACGAAACGCCGAATCTCGCAAAATTTGCGAAGACCGCGGTGAATTTCACCAACGGCTATTCGAGTTGCCCCGTTTGTTCTCCGACACGCTCCGCGATGTTGACTGGGCAAAATCCCGCACGGACGCACAACACGGATTACTTCGGCGCACCGAATGAGTTTTTTGGAGAAATCCCTGCGGACTACGATCCGGCGCGAGATTTCCTGAAAGCTAAGAAGGACAGGAAAGGCCGCGATAAATATCCGCTGCTGCCTGCGCCTTACTTAGGACATTTCCCAAAAGGCGTGGTGACTTTGCCGCAAGCTCTTAAAAAACAGGGTTACACCACATTTTTCGCAGGCAAGTGGCATCTTGGGCCTGAGGGAAATTTCCCCGAAGACCACGGCTTTGATATCAACGTCGGCGGCAATCAAGGCGGCGGACCTTATGGCGGCAAAAAATACTTTTCTCCCTACGGAAATCCTAAAATCAAAGACGGTCCAGACGGCGAATACCTGACGGAGCGCTTGGGTCGTGAGACGGCGAATTTCATCAAAGCCAACAAAGATAAGCCATTTCTGGCATACCTTTCGTTCTACGCCGTCCACACTCCACTGATGGCACCGGAAGATTTGGTGAAAAAATACCAAGCGAAGCGCGAGATGTTAGGGCTCAAGGATGAGTTCGCGCCAGAACCTCCGCGCCAGAATCGCACTACACAATCACATGCGGTCTATGCGGCGATGATCGAATCCATGGACTCCGCGATCGGGCAAGTGCTAGACGCGCTAGAAACCCAAGGCCTTGCCGACAACACCCTGGTAATTTTTACTTCGGACAACGGTGGGCTCTCGACTTCCGAAGGTTCGCCAACCTCCAATTTACCTTATCGCGCCGGCAAGGGCTGGCTGTATGAAGGCGGCATCCGCGTCCCTGTGCTCGTCCGTAATCCCGCCACCACCAGCGGCGGCACTACGTGCGCTGAACCCATCTATACTGCGGATTATTTCCCCACCATCCTCGCCTCCACGGGTCATGATCTGCTTTCGGAAAACCACAAAGACGGGACATCATTTCTAACATATTTAGAAAACCCCGCGACCCAACCGTCCGGACGTCCGATGTTCTGGCACTATCCGCATTGGGGAAATCAAGGCGGATCCCCCGGCACGGCTGTGCGTGAGGGAAAATGGAAGCTCATCCGTTGGGGTTGGCCGGCTCGCTCCGAGCTCTTCGATCTCGAGGCCGATCCCTCAGAGAAAAATGACCTTTCTGCCAAACTCCCAGAGCGGGTTGAGGGGCTCGAAAAACAAATCGATACGTTCCTGAAAAAATCAGAGGCTCTCCCGTTCGCCAAGAACCCGAATTTCGCTGGAGCATTTGAAAAATGGTAAGCGACCGCATGAAACCCATGATTCACTGCTGGAATCGAACTCCTCAGTAATTTCCAGATGGTGAAATTTATTCTGACATCTCGGCGCATTTATTGCATGATCTCCACAGAGATGTTACGCCA
>CAMCYT010000165.1 GCA_945885485.1 Prosthecobacter debontii | reverse complement strand
AGCGGGCACGAAGTTTTTCGGAATCTAACAATAATGATGAAGCATTGTGATCGGCTGTAATGATGAACGGTTGGACTTTTGAAATGGAAACCCGCAGGCGGGCGAGGTCGGTAAGGCGGATGCGGGTGTAGCGGCGTATCTTAATGATTCGGTCGGCATTGCGGACTCCGAGGCCGGGAACGCGCAGCAAGATTTCACGGCTGGCGGTTTGTAGGTCGACGGGAAAATCTTGGCGATTGCGCAATGCCCAAGCAAGTTTCGGATCGAGATCCAGATCTAGGTTCGGCGTTTCAGGGGTAAGAATTTCTGAGGTTTTGAAACCATAGAAACGCATCAACCAATCGGCTTGATAAAGTCTATGCTCACGGATGAGCGGCGGGGCTTTGAGTGGTAGGATTTTCGATGGCTCAGGAATCGGACTGAAGGCTGAGTAATAAACACGCCGCATTTTGAAGTTGCTATAAAGATCATCCGATCGGGCGAGAAAATCAGCATCTGTGGATGCATCTGCTCCGACGATGACCTGCGTACTTTGTCCTGTCGCGTGCCGCAGTTTTTTATCGCCGTTTTTGCGGCGGTCGTGCGCTTCATCGAGCTTGTGACGGATGTTGCCCATCGCTAGGCGGGTGCGTTTCAGGCTTTTTTCAGGAGCTAACAAGTCGAGACTTTTTTGCGTGGGAAGTTCGAGATTGATACTGATGCGGTCGGCATAGCGGGCGGCTGTTTCGATCAATTCGGCGGAGGCTTCGGGGATGGTTTTCAAATGGATGTAGCCGCGGAAATCATGCACCTCTCGCAAGGTGCGAGCGACGGCGATGACTTGTTCCATGGTGTAATCCGCATTGCGAATGATGCCGGAACTCAGAAATAGACCTTCGATATAGTTCCGTTTGTAAAAATCCAAGGTCAGCTTGACCACCTCATCTGCCGTGAATGCCGCGCGCCTGACATTGCTGGAGCGGCGGTTGATGCAGTAATGGCAATCATAAATGCATGAATTGGTGAGCAATAGTTTCAGCAGAGAAATGCAACGACCGTCGGGTGCGTAGCTGTGACAAATGCCAGCTCCTCCGGTAGAACCTACACCTTTTCCATTTAACGAATTCCCGCGAACTGCCCCAGAACTGGCGCAGGACGCATCATATTTAGCGGCGTCGGCAAGAATGGCGAGTTTTGACTGAAGCTCCATAAGTTCTAATGAACAGTAGTCAGGAAATACCAATTGCCAATGAAATATTGAGATAATTGAAGAGGGAAAATTATTCTCTCGGCAAACTACGCGCTAAAACTTCACATCCGGCAGCGCAATGATCATTCCTTTGCTGGTCACTACCTGTTTGGGTGAAACCAGATCTAAAACGCCGTTGCGTTGCACGGCATCCAGTTCGAGCCCTGAGTAGTAAAGCGCAGCCACAACGATGGTGGTTCAGATGTAGTCATGCCAACCTTGGTTCTGTTTGTCATTTGCACTTGGAGCACAGGCGGCAGTTGCAAATAGGCAGATGGAGGCAATCGATTTGAACATTTTTTAGAGAAGAAATAAGATGCGGAAACGAGTCGAGGACGATTTCACAGCAGGGCAAAATCAGCGCGACCAAGTTGACAGCACCAGTTCTCTCTGATAAGCAGTTATCATGGAAGAACCCGAAGATTTAAAACCATGGTTTATCACTCAAGATGGCGAGCGCTCAGGCCCGTATTCGCTTGAAGAACTGAAAGCCAAGGTTGAGCTACATGAGTTGAATCCTCGGTTGGATATGGCATGGAAAGACGGGATGGAGGATTGGATCTCAGCGGGAGAGGTCGAGGGCTTGTTTGAAAAAAGCACCAGTGCGGAGAGTCCAGAGAGAAAAGACAGTAAAAAGAAAAAAGATGTAAGTGATACCAAGTCAGCTTTCGAAGAAAGCGAGTTTGAGGATGAGCCTTCAAACAACTTTGAAGATGAAGAATGGGAGGGGACATCGCGTGGTGGATTTTTCTTTTTCGTCTACATTTTTCCAGTCATCTGGTATGTGGGTCTCTACTTTGGATCGAAAATGCTGGGCGGCGTCGTGCCAGAAAATATCATCCCTATAGTCGTTGGCTGCATTGCATTTCTGCCAGTTTTATTGTGCATTTTCGCCATTGTACAACGTCTACAAAACCTCGCCATGTCACGGTTGTGGTTTTTTGGAATCTTCGTTCCACTTTTAAATATCTGGCTCGGCTATCGCTTGTTCGCCTGTCCTCCAGGTTACGCGGAACATAAAAGACTCGGGGCGCTCGGTTGGATTCTGGCCATCATCTACAGTCTGCCGCTAATTGTTATGATTGCTGCTGGCGTATTGGTTGCAATCAAAGGCCCAGAAATGTTTAATGAAGTAATTGAGAAAAATCGCGCTCAATATGAGGAGGTCATCTCAAAAGCGAAACAAGTGACCGAAACTCCCGAAGAGAAAAAGGCGAGAGAAGAAGAGCAAAAGGCCAAGGAAAAAGCCGCGAAAGGCCCTTCCATCATTCCGATTCACCGGTGATCCATACCACAAAACAAACCGACGAGCTTCTTCAAGCAGTGAAGCGCGCAGCGAAAGCTTCCGACGAAGCCGTCCTGTCCATCGAGTGCTGGTGCCTACACGGTGCCGTCGGCGCGGCGTCAGACTGGCGCTCGCTTGCTTCAGGCCTCGCCAAGCACGGGATATCCACTCGCGCGGTTGATCTCTGGCGGTTTCTCCAATGCGAAAGTGTGCCCATGCCAGAGTTTGGGAAGCGCCTTAACGCCGATGCCGCAGGTGAAGTTTCCAGAAGTCAGCGCCGCATCCTGATCGGTTACTCGATGGGCGGTCGCCTTGCGCTGCACGCATTGTTAGAAGGTGGGCCATGGGATGCAGCTGTCATCATTTCCGCAAACCCTGGCCTGCGGGATCATCAAGAAGCCGCCCAACGCCGAAGCAAGGACGCACAATGGGCAACCCGAGCCCTAACCGAATCATGGGCGGATTTCCTAACAGCATGGAACGCCCAACCCATCCTCGGTGGCGCACTACGCGATGAACGTGAGGATAAAAAACTCATCCAACGTCGCCGCGAAATCGCACGCAGCTTTGTTGATTGGTCGGTTGGGAATCAGCAAAGCTTATGGGATCGCCTACCAGAAATCAAAATCCCCGTGCTCTGGATCGCAGGTGAGCATGATGAAAATTTTTCCGCTATCGCTCAGGAAGCCGCCGCGAAAAACCCAAGCTTTTCCCTAGCCATCGCCCCCACCGCAGGTCACCGCGTGCCATGGGAAAACGAAGCATGGCTTGCTGAAAAGATCTATGATTGCCTGATAAAATAATAAGCATGCGCTCCAAGACACAAATTCTTATTTTTATTCTGGTCAGTAGCGTTGTGGTCGTAGTTTTGCCTCACCTCCTTCACATTGAAAAACCCATACGGAAGCCGGTGCCGATAGAGCTACCAGATGAAGATCACCGAATTCCGCAAATGAAATCCACAAAGCGCGAGTCTGTGCCTAGTGACTTCCATACGAAGATTCCGAAAAATACCCATCAGGATAAAAAATCAATTTATGAAGATGTTCTAAATATTTTCGACAAACCTGAAAAAATCGATCTCGAGTCACAACGGCTTGACTCGTTAGATTTACCGACACTTATGAAAGAGAAAAATATGAAAATGGGCGCGCCTGTTTTTATCCGTGCATTCAAAGAAGAGCGCGAACTGGAAGTGTTTTTACAAACCGATGACGGAACTTACGAGTTCCTTCGCACCTATCCCATTGTTGCCGCCAGCGGAGAACTCGGCCCGAAATTTTTTGAAGGAGACAGCCAAGTTCCCGAGGGATTTTATTTTTCCAGCCAGCAATCCATGAAACCCGATAGCGCATTTCACCTCGCCTTTAACATCGGCTACCCGAACGCCTACGACCGCGCCCACGACCGCACCGGCTCCTACATCATGGTTCATGGCTCAAACGTTTCCATCGGCTGCCTCGCTATGACCGATGAAAAGATCGAAGAAATTTACGCCCTCTGCCAAGCCGCCCTCGATGCCGGCCAATCCTTCTTCCGCGTCCACATTTTTCCCTTCCGTATGACCGAAAAACGCATGCAAAAAGCCGCCTCCAGCGAACATTACGATTTCTGGAAAAACCTCAAAACCGGTTACGACCTATTTGAACATAATCGCGTCCCACCCAACACCGGCGTCAAAGACAAGCAATACACCTTTGAGTAGTAAATGATCCGTTTATAACTCATGATTCGCCGTTTTTTGATTTATAAACGTCCAATAGGTTGACAAGAGCCATGTGCTACCATAATGTAGCATCATGAAAACGGCAACCGTCCGCGATTTGAGAAACCGCTACACCAGCTTGCTAAGTTGGATAGGGGCGGGGGAGGAGATCGTGATTACCCAGAGGGGAAAAGTCATTGCCAGGTTGATTCCTGAGCAGGGCGCGACGACACAGAAAGTCGATTGGTCCCAGAGCCCTGCGGTGAAACGGGATCGCTCCAACTCGCGTGTGCTGAGTGCGGAAGAATCGCTCGAAATCGTTCATGAAGCATCTGGAAAATGGTGACCTCGGCAGACACGAGCTTCCTGTTTTCGCTCTACGGAAACGATGCGAACACGCCACGCGCGGTGACATGGATGAAATCCAAGCGCACCGCCCTGACGCTGACTTCGTTGGCGGAATATGAGTTGGGAAATGCCCTGCGATTCGCCGAGTTTCGCGGGGTCATAGCGCCCGGAGAAGCCGCGTTGTTTTGGGCGCAGTTTGAGGCGGATAAAGCCAGCGGAAGAATCCAGATTCATCTCTGCAATCTTGCCGATGTGATTGAAGAAGCCAAACGACTTTCCGCCACTCACACCCTAACAAGCGGGCATCGCGGCTTTGATATTCTCCACGTCGCAAGTTCCCTGAGCATGAAAGCGCAACGCTTTCTCACATTTGATGAAAATCAAAAAAAGCTAGCTAAGGCAGAAGGTCTCGTCGTGATATGATGGGTGAAAACACCGCAAAGATTTCTAACAAATAATACGCATGCTCCCAGAAACCCATCCACTCATCGAAACTGTCACGCAACCTTTTGCGGATGATGTTGAGATGAAACTTTCTGCGGCGCAGATTTTGGCAGAAACTTTTGAGCCTGATCATCCAAGCGTGCCGCAAATGCTTAAGCGATTGAAAGTGCAGGATAGGAGAAGATTTCCGGCACTAGTCAAAATTGTGCTCTGGGTCGTGGCGGTGACGGTGCTGGGATTTACGATATTTGTAGAGTCGCCTTTCATTAGATCATTCATCGACATCAGCAACATATTGAGTTTTGAGGAGCCAAGACCACGTCCTTTGCCTGCTGGACTGACGCAGCAAGAGCAACTTCTGTTAGGTGATCCGAGCCTCGATGAGTTGAGGCAAAAAGAATTGCTCTTGGAAAGTGATCCAACCAATCCGGCTTATTTCATAGAGTATGCTCAAGCCTACTTGTCTGATAAAAGGCAAATGCCTCCGGATTTTCTGGAAACGGCTGCGCGTATCGATACGGAAAATTCATTCTATCTTTATTGGGCTGCAGGGAAAATCGGTGGTGATGCGGTCGAAAAAGTGAGCCGAAGTTCGGGCGCTCCACGTTATGTGGATGGTGTGAAGCTACACGCGCTGCCTGTGGAAAAGGAGTACACGATTAAAGATCGAGCCTCATACGATGAAGCTTTGGCGTTAATCAAAAAAGCCAGCGAGTTGCCGAAGTTTGAAAGTTACGAAGTTATGATGATGAAGGCGAGGATGCGTCTCATTCTTCCTGTGAATACTTTCGCTGAATATATGAGAGCTGTGAACGAGCAATACGGAGCTACAGCTGTAGGAATCTTTTCGATGATGAAAGCATCTGATATCATGAATGCCCGTGCTGT
>CAMCYT010000164.1 GCA_945885485.1 Prosthecobacter debontii | reverse complement strand
TCAACGCAGGGGCTTCGCGCACAACTTAGCTTTGTTTTTTTGATTCTTTGGCAGGTGATTTGAGAATGAGGTGCTCGAACATCCTTCGTTGCCTTCTGTTTGTAACTCTTAAATCTAGATTGGATAATAAGCGCAGATGGAGGCGGATGGACGCAGATCATGAATGAGTTAGGGAGCAGAATTGAATTTGAAGCTTCTACCAGGTGGTCAATAAACAGCTCGCAGATCCCTCCAATTGACACCCTCCGTTTGCTCCTGTTTAAAACTCTTAAATCAGAAGAATTTGAACAGGAGGTAACAGAGAAAACGGAGGGGCTGAAGCACTGCGACTTGGTTTTAATTTTACGATTCTTTGGCAGGTGATTTGAGAATGATGGGTTGGCACATCCTTCGTTCTCTTCGTTACCTTCTGTAAAAAAATCTTAATCCCAAAGATCTAGTGCTTAGCTGCGAATTTCAGATATAAAGTCGTTCCACGCGTGGCGTGATACCCGTGAACAATTCCCACACGATGGTATCGGCAAGTTGTGCGACTTCGTTTGCGGAAATATTCGCGCCGAAGAGTTCGACCTCATCTCCGCATTCGACATCGGAGTCATCGGGCAAGCGGACGATGATTTGATCCATGGTGACGCGGCCGATGATGGGATGACGCTTTCCGCGGATCCATACTTCGGCATTCTTACCAGAGACGTGGCGCGGATAGCCATCGCCGTATCCGATGCCGATAGTGGCGATGCGAGTGGGTTGTGTGGTGACGTAAGTGCGTCCGTAGGAAATGCTGTGGCCGGCGGGGACGGTGCGGGCTAGCGTGACGCGGGATTTCAGCGACATGACCGTGCGCAGTTTTTCCTGAAACCCAGAGATGGGTGAGATGCCGTAAATCATCAACCCGGGTCGGACAAGGTTGCAGTAATGATCCGTGTAACCGAGGATCCCACCGCTGTTGGAAAGGTGCCGCCATTTGAATTTCTCCGGACCACCCAGATCTTCGACGATGCGGTTGAAGTTGGCGATCTGCTCAAGGGTAAATGCTTCGTCCTCATCGGATGAGGAAAGGTGGGAGGCGATGCCTTCGATTTCCAAGGCATCGAGCTTATGGATTTCGATGAGATTTGCGGCTAGCTCTTGAGGGAGAAAGCCACCGCGGCCCATTCCAGTATCGACCGCCAGATGCACGACAAGGCGGACGCCGCGGCGTTTGGCGATGTCGTGAAAGGATTTGGCCTCAACAAGGGTGGAAATACAGGGAGTGATGCCGCGTGCGACGATTTCCTCACGTTCCTGTTCCCATGTGGCACCTAGCAGGTAAATGGGAGTTTGGACGCCGGCGTTGCGAATGCGGCGGGCTTCGCCGATGTTTGCGACTCCTAGAAAAGCGATGTCACAAGATTCTAAGACACGCGAGATGGTTTCCAGGCCGTGGCCGTATGCGCCAGCTTTGACGACCGCCATGAGTTCGCAGCAAGATATCTCACGAGCGACTTCCAGATTGTGCCGCAGGTTTTGGGTATGGATCTCAACCCATGCGCGGGGTGGAGAAATGGGAATTACAGAATCACTCACTGAGGTTAGGCTTATGCTTCGGAAGCGAGTTCGCAAGAGCGCTGTTGGAAAAATGATGCGAAGTTACCGAAAGTTGCGAGATCGTGTACGCGCTTCACCCACAATAAATCAGCCTGAGCGAATCGAGGCGGATGCGGGCTTGGGCGAGGGACTCGGTGGTTTCTTTCAGGGTGGCTTTGAGAGATGCGATTTCGGCTTTTGAGATGTTTGGGTTACGGGCTGAAAGGTTTTTCAGGCGTGTGATTTGGGATTCCAAAGTTTGCTTGGCGAGTTCGGTGGCAGCCTCGATGGGTTTGCTGCTAGCGCGGGTAGCGACGTCTTTTGCGGCTTTCATCATCGTGGGGAAGAGTTGGGTTTTAAACGATTCCTGAGCGACGATGCGGCGTGGGTCGCTGGGTTGGAGGAGTTGCGCAGGCGGGGCTTTGGTTTGGGCTTTCCCAGTGTGATCGACGATAACGCGCAGGAGGGTGGGGGGAAGAAAACGATCGAGATGAAGGCGGGATGGGGCGATGACTTCGAGGACGAAGGCGCATTCTAACAAAATACTTTTTCCTTTGGCGCTGGGAAGTTTGGCGAAGGCGGCATTGCCGGAGTTTCCATCGAGTAACTGGCTGAGCGCGTCGCGGAATAGCGGATGATCGAAGGTGAGAAAGGAGAGGTCTTCGCGGGATAGGGCGGTGGTACGATCAAAGGTGACAGAGAGCCCGTCATCGCCGATATCGGAAAAGGCTTCAGAATGGCGGTGGCCGTGTTTGAAAAGGAAAGCGCGCGCTGAGAGATCGGAAACATCGAGACCGAGGAAATCGAAGAGCCGGAGGGTAAAGCGTTCGAAGCGTGCGTCTTCGTCGGCGGTTTCGATGGCTTGGAGGAGTTCGGCGGATTGCGACGCGGGTGGAGCGCCGAGTTCTAACAGGAGATCGTGACCGGTGCTGAGTTGATGGGTGACTTCCGCTTTGAATGTTGCGGAGCGTTTCATGAAATTCTGGAACGGCTTGGATTCGTAGGTGGCATCGGCGAGCGCATCGAGTTCCGGTAACAAAGTGGTGGCGAGTGTGGTTGCTCCTTTGAGTGGTTCTGAAAATACATCGAGCGCTTCGTGGAGCCATCTCGCCTGGAGTTCGGAGCGGCTGTCTTTTCCGTAGGGAATGTGGATGTGTATGTCACCGGTTTGGCCGATGCGGTCTAGCCGACCGATGCGTTGTTCGAGAACCTCGGGATCGCGTGGAAGTCCAAAGAGGACGAGATGTCGTGCGAATTGAAAATTTCGACCTTCAGATCCAATTTCCGAACAGATCAGGATGCGAGCGCCTTCGGTTTCTTGGAAGTAGGCGGCGTTTCGGTCACGTTGGAGCATGGAGAGGTCTTCGTGAAAGAGTGCGGTATCGACATGGATTTCTTTGAGGAGTTTTTCCTGAACTGTGATGGCGGCTTCTGGTGAGTTGGTGATTAGTAGGATTTTTTCGGTTGCAGGAAGCTCTCGAAGAAGATTGGCAAGCCAGGAGTATGGAGAGGTTTCTTTTTCTAACGGATGCAGTAAGGGAATGCGTTTTGGGAAGCCGGTGAGGCGTTCGCGAGTGTTACGGAACAGGACGCGTCCTGTTCCGAAGGAGTCGATGAGTTCGGAGATAAGGGACTGGCGTGCGCTTTCATCGCCTTGCTTTAGGGCAAGAAGGTATTTTTCTGCACTTGTTGAGCCGCGGGTGAAATCAGAAATGTTCGCAGGAATGCTTCCTTGGCTGAGTTGTTCGACGGTGGTGGCCAGCGGGGCGTAGGATTCGGTTTCGGTGAGAAATGCTTCCAGACTGGAATAGCGGGCAGGATCTAGTAAGCGGAGTCGTGCAAAATGACCTTCGGCGCCAAGTTGTTGTGGTGTTGCGGTGAGAAGTAATAGCGAGGGGATTTCTTTGGCGAGGCTCTCGATGGCGAGGTAAGCGGGCGATGCTTCTTCAACTGACCATTCGAGGTGATGGGCTTCATCGACGATGAGTAGGTCGAATCCGGCAGCGCGTGCTTGCTCGGCACGAGTTGGGTTTTCTGATAGAAATCCGGTTGGGCAGAGAATGAGTTGGGAGTCGGAAAATGGGTTTGCGGCTTCATCGTGGGCGCAGATCGATTGGCAGCGTTCTTCATCGAAGATGGCAAAGAGCAGGTTGAAGCGACGCAGGAGTTCGACGAACCATTGGTGGACGAGAGGTTCGGGAACGAGAATCAAAATGCGATTGGCGCGACCTGTTAGGTGGAGTCTATGCATGATCAGGCAGGCTTCGATGGTTTTTCCTAGCCCGACTTCATCAGCGAGGAGAACGCGGGGGAAGAGGCGGTTGGCAGCTTCTGCGACAATGGAAAGTTGGTGAGGAATGAGGTCGATGCGTGCACCGGTGTAACCACGAGCGGCGGATCGGCGGATGACGGTATTCCAGCGTAGGGCTTCGAGGCGTTGGTCGAAATCTTTGGGATGATCGGTGAGTCCGGCGAGCAGGCGTTTCTCGGGTCGGATAAAGGTTAGGGAATCGAGTAAGTCGGATTCGTGTATGGATTTTCCCTGACCGTGATAAGTGATAAGTCCGTCATCTTCGGTGACGGATTCGACGGTCAGGTGGCTTTTTTCATGATCCGAAACTTCATCGCCAGGGGCAAAGCGGACGCGGACCAGAGGCGCGGTTTCTATGGCATAGGTGCGGGTGTCTTCGGCGGTGGGAAAACAGATTTCGATCAAACCATTTTCTTCGGAGAGGACATGGCCGAGGCCGAGGTTGGGTTCAGAGGTGGAGATATAGCGTTGGCCGGGGAGCATGGAGGAGAGAAAGTTGGATTGATTTCCGATTGATGATTGTTGAGGTTTGATTTTTGAATGAGAAAGAAATACTTCGTGGAGATGGTTTCAGATGAATCGAATAGACGAGAGCCGTTGCGGTATGCGATGATAGGAGGGGATACATCAAGCACGGAAGAGAAGCTTGAGAAATATACGGGAACGGTGGATTGGAAATATTTGGCTCCGCATTATTTATCTGGATCGCTCTTTTTTGTGGATTCTCAACTGACACTTGTTGAGGTGGGTCATGCGTTTTCGGAAAATGAAGCGGACAAGGTGGAGGGTTGGTTGAAAGCAGGGGATTTAGTGAAGATTGGTGATTTGCATGCGGAGCAGTGGCAGAGCAGCGGAATAGAGTTTGAAGCCTTGGTGATTTCTCCTTTTGTGCTTTTCCGACCTATACATTGAATTCTTTCAAAAAAAATCCGTCAGAGGAATATCTCTAACGGATTTAAAATTGATTAGCTTTGTTAATATATATTTACGGTTGCTCCGGAATGTAGAGCTCTGAGCCTTGAGCTAAAATAGTGGTTGGATCGAGGTGGAGGCCGTTGAGTTGATCAAGGCGCGCGGGGGTGGTGTTGTATTTTTTAGCGAAGTCAATGTAGCTGATTTCTTTGGTAATTTTAATTGGTTTATCGACTGCGCGGGATTCGTTGACAGTGCCATTCGGTTGATTGGAAATGGGGATGTTACGTTGGTTGGAGGGGCTATGACTTTGTTCAGGCGTGGGTGTGGAGGTAGATGTTAGATCGGTCGTTTTTGATTTTCCTGGGATCTGGACAATCTGACCGACACGAATGGCGTTGGCATTGATGCTTGGATTTTCTTTGATAAGCGCATTGATCGTCACGTTGTGTTTTTTCGCGATGCTGTAGAAGGTTTCTTTGTCAACTACGGTGTGCTTGACGTTGCTGGATGAAGGTGCATCTGGGGCAGGAGTGGGTTCTGATGCGGTGGATTGTGTGGTGGCTATGGTTTCTGTAGCAACTGGCTTTACTTCGGTAATCGTAGTGGGAGCTGGCTCATTTTGGGTTGCCGCGATGGCTGTAGAAGGAGGAAGTTTCAACTTCTGACCCGAGCGGATGATGGCATCTTTTTTAAGACCGTTGAGTTCGTTCAGGATGGCAGATGTTGTTCCGTGTTTGCGAGCGATGGAAACCATGTTGTCACCAGCTTGGACAATGTATGTTTTAGGGTTTTCAGTAGTAGCAGGTTCTGGGCAGGTTTCCGCGGTGGGGACTAATCCATTCTCTGATTTGATATTGGGTGCACTTGCTGAGGCGGGTGTAGATTTAAGTGTTGGTTCAGGCACGGCTACTGCCACAGGTAAGGGTGCCGGTGAATTCGCTAGTTGGGATACCTTCAATTCTAGTTGCTGAATCTGCATTTCTTGTTCGGCGACAAGAGTGCGGAGTCGCTCGATTTCGCCTGCGGATAGAAGAGGCGAGCTGGCAAGTAGAACGACCAAGAGCGATGCAAATTGTGATTTCATCTTCATTAAGCCGGATCTTGCAGGATTCATCCTTTATGACAATTAAAATTTAACTAAAGTTAACTATATTTC
>CAMCYT010000163.1 GCA_945885485.1 Prosthecobacter debontii | reverse complement strand
TCGAAACGGCGGGCCACCTGTTCACGGGTGGTGTCGCCGCGATCATAGGCCTTGAGGATGCGCTGCCGGAGATCCATTGAGATAGTTGCCATGGGCGCACCATAGCATGGTATCTTGAAACGGCTACAGTTTTATTTAAAATGCTCTAGCCAAGGTTGTTTTACCGACTTGCCGAGATCCCAATAACGCCACGGCCGGAGACTGGCCAAGGCGCTTAATCAGAATTTCGTTAAGTCGGCGCTTAATCATTTGACCTTGAAATTACGGAATCGATTCCTAAATTTCAAGTATAAATTGAATCAAACTGGCTATGTAACCCATGTCCATCTGGGGCAACGCCCTAGGTCTTGAAAAATAGCCGGTCGGGGACCGGCTCTCCGGTTATTCTTCCTTCGCTTTCTTAGCGACTTTTTTCGCTGCTTTCTTTGCTGGCCTTGGTGGGAAATCGAAACCGATTTTTGCGGTGGCTAGGTCGAATGTGAGGAAAGCATCGAACTTGCGTTTGGTGCGGTTGGAGACGAAACCTGTTAGAAGATCGGTTTTGCCTTCGGAAATGAGTTTCAAGGCCTGATCTTCTGCGATTTCTCTTTGAAGAATCACACGGCCGATACGAACTCCGTGTGGATCTTTTTTGGTGACGAGGCTCGGCACATGGTAAGCTTTATCTGTAGCGAAAACCTTGTGTTCTTTTCCATCCGGAGTTTTAGCGGAGCCGATGAGCATGTCCTCGCTGAGGTCCGGTGCTTTGTCATCGTCGCCTTCAAATAGGAACGATGTTTTGAATTTCGCATCGAGCTGGAGTGAGGCATCAAAGGGTTTGTTGAACTTGGATTTGAAACCTTGCAGCGGTCCGACCACACCTTTTGAAATCAGCGTGCGGAGTTCATCTTCGGTGAGCAAACGACCGGCGATGTGCTTTTTGACTTTCAGCGGAATTTCAGGATCGCGGGATTCGTAGGTTGCCTCGGTTTGCTTCAAGACGAGCTTACCATGGATCGGGTGCTCGCCCTCGACGTCTGAAAATTTGTGACTCTTCGCTTCCTCTGCAAGGCCATGCGCTTTCGCAACGATGTCCTCGGTGTAAGCGACGATCTCTTTCATGAACTCAGGTCTTTTCAAATGACCTTGTTCCATCTGACGCAGTTTATATTCCCAATCGCCTGTCATGCGCGGTGAGTAGAGACCCTCGATGTCCATTTGGATCACGAGATCGATCAATCTCAAACCGGAGTTGGTGACATGCAGTTCACGGCCATCACGAACCAGATATTTCTGTGAAATCAAACCTTCGATGGTCGCTGCACGCGTCGCTGGAGTTCCGAGTCCGCGTTCGGCCATGGCTTCTCTGAGCTCCTCGTCATTCACGAGCAACTTGCCCGCGCCTTCCATCGCGGAGAGCAGGGTGGATTCTGTGAAACGTGCTGGCGGACGGGTTTGTTCGTTCACCAATTCGACGGGATCAGCTTTCGCGGTTTCACCTGCTTTCACAGAGACCAATTCATCTTTTCCAGCAGCGACTCCGATCTTGCGTCCATAAACTTCCAACCAACCCGGAACGGTTAGAACCCGACCTTCGGTTTTGAAAACATCTTTCTCGCTAGCGTGGGAAACGGTGGAGAGTCGTGTGGTTTGTTCAAATTCCGCATGCGGATAAAAGACGGCGATGAAACGTTTCACCACCATGTCATAAACTTTTTGTTCCGTGTCGGAGAGCTTCGCGATGACGCCGGTGGGGATGATGGCAAAGTGATCTGAAACTTTCTTGGTGTTGAAAATCCGTTTCGACTGATGGAGATGCGGGCCGTCGGCGCCTTTTCCGGAGAGCACGGCTTTCGCGTATTTCGCAACATCGAGATCGCTGTTCGCGATTTGTTTCATCGTGTCTTTCACGTTCTGGACGTAATCTTCAGGAAGATAACGTGAGTCCGTTCTCGGATACGTCAGGACTTTGTGTTTCTCGTAAAGCGCTTGGGCGATTTGCAAGGTTCCCTTCGCGGAAAACGGCGCTTCACGCTGCAAAGTTGTTAGATCGTAAAGCTGTGGCGCGATCTGCGTGCTGGATTTTTTCTCCTCGGAAATTTCCGCCTGCTTGCCTTGGCAACGCTCCACAATCGCTTGCGCTTTTGACTGCTCCCAAATCCGCTCCGGCTTACCGTGCGGTTTGTCTTCCGACTTCTTGAATTTTGTATCGATCCATTTTCCTAAATACTCACCCGCTGAAACATGCAGCGTGGCGTGAACTTCGAAATAGGGCTCCGACTGGAAAGCTTGAATTTCTTTTTCGCGAGCTGCGAGGATCGCCAAGGTCGGCGTCTGCACGCGACCGGCCGCCGTGATGTTGAATCCGCCGTGCCGTGAGTTGAAGCAAGTGAACGCGCGGGTCGCATTCAAACCGACCAGCCAGTCGGACTCGGAACGACATTTCGCCGCATCCGCGAGAGGTCGCATCTCCTCATCGCTGCGGAGATTTTCCCATGCGGAAACGATGGCGCCGGTGGTCATCGATTGCATCCAGAGGCGTTTGACGGGTTTCTGGATCTCGCCGATTTCCATGATGTAGCGGAAAATCAATTCACCTTCGCGGCCAGCATCGCAGGCATTGACGATGTTATCGACGTCCTTGCGTTTGGCGAGTTTGAGGACTTTTTTCAGTTTTGCCTCGGATTGCTCGATCGGATCCAGGGTGAAGGTTTCGGGAATGGCGGGTAATACTCCGAAATTCCAAGGGAGTTTTTTCCCATTTGGGCCCATCGGCATGCGCAGCTCGACGAGGTGTCCGACCGCGGAAGTGATGACCGCGTTATCGTTTTCGTAATGAATATCCCGACCCGCACCGACTTTTTTGAACTTCCCCAATTTCTGGCTCAAAGCCTTGGAGAGATCGTTCATAACGGAGGGTTTTTCGGCAATAATGAGTGTTTTTCCCATGGAGGTAGGTTCTAGAAAGGCGTTGTGTCTGAAGTGGGACTAGGCAGGGAATTTCCTAGGATGCAAGGAGGAAAAGCTTTTCGGTGGAAATCCGCTTCGACGTGAAGTAGGCATTTTGGCTAACGGCGGATGAAGCGAAAACCCGGCAGCGGCCTGACCAAACGGCGCAGTTCCAGCTTGAAAAGCCCCGCCGTTACCGCGGATGAGGGTAGCCCAGTGTGTTGGATCAATTGGTCAATCGCGAGCTCCTCGCCCGCCGGCATCGCTGCCAAAATCTTCGCCTCTTCCTCGGGCAGCTCGGGACTATCCGCCAGTTTTTGCTGTGGCTCTTCGTTCTGATACGAAAACGGCAACTCGCCCATGTCATCGATGATTTGTGACGCATCGGTTATCAAGGT
Organism: Prosthecobacter debontii; assembly: GCA_945885485.1. Lineage (GTDB taxonomy): Bacteria > Verrucomicrobiota > Verrucomicrobiia > Verrucomicrobiales > Akkermansiaceae > Luteolibacter. Next base: position 2,625 of record CAMCYT010000163.1, on the reverse strand, counting down.
CGCGCCATCACGGATCAACTGATGGCAACCCGCCGATGAAGGTTTGTCGATAGGCCCCGGAACGGCGAAAATGGATTTCCCATATTCAGAAGCCAGATTTGCAGTAATCAGAGAACCCGACCAGGCCGGGCATTCTGTGACCAAAACTGCCTGGCACCAAGCTGCGACGATACGATTCCGCATCGGGAACGTTTGTTTGTCTGGAGGCCGATGCAGGGGAAATTCTGAAATCACCGCCCCGTTTCCGTTCGCGATCCTTTCCGCCAAGGTCAAATTTTCAGGCGGATAAAGACGTGCCAACCCAGACCCCACTACCGCGATGGTCCGGCCCTTCGCCGCGAGCGCAGATTCGTGTGCCGTGGTATCGATCCCGCGAGCGAGCCCAGAAACAATCGTGAATCCCGCGTGCGCCAACTGATAGGTCAGCTTCTTCGTCGCGGATGTGCCGTAGGCCGTGCTGCGCCGCGAACCGACCACGCTGATCGCATGTCTATCTCGTGGTAAAATTTCCCCCCATACATAAAGCAGGATCGGTGCGTCGTATGCTTGCAGTAAATATTTGGGATAGGAATCGTCATTCCTCGTGATGATGGAAATCCCTCTTTCCTCAGCCTCCGCGAGTTCTTTCGTTGGATCGACCAGATTTTCCCAATCAGCGATGAGCTTGGCGGTTTCGTTGCCGATGCCATCGACGCGAAGCAATTGATTCGTGGAGGCTGTTAGAATTTTTTCCGCATCTCCAAATGCTTCTAACAAACGCGAAATACGAACGGGCCCGATGCTTGGTAACAGATTGAGCGCTAGAATAGCTTCGCGTGACGTCATGGAGACTTTTAAATTCAGTGGGGGGATTTGATGAATGAGGCGAGAGATAAACCAGAGAGCCTCACTCTATTTGCATACCGCTTTTCGGCGAGATCCAACGTACGACTTTTCCGTCCTTGATCAGGGCTTTCGCCGGAAGATTTTTTGTGCCGAAAGGAGTTTCCGCCTGATACGTCACATTGCCGATCTGATAAGCTACACCGTCAAACGTTTCCGTGCTTGTGCCAGCTTGCCATTCCAAGACCTGACTAGCCGTGAACTTCGAGATTTGCCGCGACGCGATACTTGCTTTCATCACAGCCACGACGTCTGCCGTATTAACAGGAGTCTCGGTTTGAACTTTAGGAGTCTCTGGCGTTTCAGCTCCAAACGGATCCAGTGTGACTGGCGGGTCAATATCGACCACTTCAGGAGTCGTGGGAGCCACTGGAGTTGGTGTTGGCTCCACCGGGTTTGGAGGCTGGACCACTGGGGTTGGTGTGGGCGGTGCAACAGGAGGATTTGAGGAAATACCTGGCTCTGGTCTAAGCTGCGACGTAGCATTGCCTCGTTTTTTTGGCGTCCTCTTCAGCTTCTCAGAATTTGCAGATTTACCAGTCAAACTCACCCGCAAACTTGGCTCGGTCAGATATCCAGCCGCAGTTGCGATCAATACGGCGAAGAGTAGATAGAGGAATTTCATGTCTTAATTTACAAAGAATAGAACACTTTTAGATGATATTTGTCACCAACTCTTTGGGTGACTGCTTTGGAGATTGATGCCTACGTGTTTCATTGGGTAGTTTTTTTTTGTGAAGCGGATTTATGTGATTGCGGGCGAAATGAGTGGGGACGCGCATGCCGCTGGCTTGCTGAGAGAATTGCAGGCCATCTATCCAGATGTCGAAATTTTTGGTGCCGGGGGACCCGAAATGCACGCCCTCAGCGGCGGCAAGGTGAATAATTGGGTCGAAGACGCCGCGGTCATGGGCGTAATTGAAGTCCTCAAACGCTACAGTTGGTTCAAAGAGCAGTTCCATGCAATGCTCAAGGAAGCGATCTCGCTGAAACCTGACGTTCTATTATTAGTCGATTATCCCGGCTTTAACCTCCGCTTCGCAAAAGCCCTGCGCGAGGCTTTGCCAAATACCCGCCAAGTTTACTACATCAGCCCCCAAGTCTGGGCATGGAACAAAAAACGCATCCCGAAAATGGTCGCGCTGCTCGATGAGATGCTCTGCCTTTTCCCTTTCGAAAAACCCATCTTCGAAAACGCCGGCCTCAAAACTACCCACGTCGGGCATCCGCTTGTCGATGAACTTGCCGTCGAAAAAACCAACGCCCCACGACAGGAAAACCTCATCGGACTTTTCCCTGGTAGCCGGGAACGCGAAATCGCCAAGCTTTTCCCGATGATGATCGAATCCGCCAAACTCCTCCGAGCTTGGCGCAGCGATCTGCTTTTCGCCGTCCCCGCCGCCACGCCCAAGCTCGCCACCACCATGCGAGCGATGATCGATGAAGCGGGCGCGACCGATTGGATCGAACTCCGCAACGGCGGCAGCCATGATCTGATGCAAACCGCCGCCTGCGGCGTCATCGCCAGCGGAACCGCCACCCTCGAGGCTGCAAACTTCGGCCTCCCTTACTGTCTCGTTTATAAAATGGCATGGACGACTTATTTTCTCGGAAAACTTTTGGTGAAAATCAAATACATCGGTCTCGTGAATATCTTGGCCGGTGAAAAAGTCGTCGAGGAATTGATTCAAGCCGACGCCTCACCCACCGAAGTCAGTTATTGGTTACAGAATATCCTGAGCA
>CAMCYT010000162.1 GCA_945885485.1 Prosthecobacter debontii | reverse complement strand
CTCTTGATCAACTCATCCTTCTTTTGGTTCCCACCTGGAGAACCACAGTATTGCCAGATCGCTGTGGCGTAAACATGGTTCAATTCATTCGGCCCGAGGCGCCAGGCTTCTGGCCCAAGGAATGCGGCGGAAACCTTTTCCAAGTCGTTGCCGCCGGATGCGATCGCGCGGATCAACGATGCCTGGGGGTGAGAGCTCTGCGCCAGTGAAAGTGTCAATTGCCCCGCCTCTTCTGGGGTCAGCTTGCTCCATTCTTTTTCAAGGGCAATGATGCCATTCCGGTTATTCAACAAGGCCGGATTCGCCTTCATGTAAGCCTGCACCGATTTTAGTTCAGTGATTCCAGGGCTGCCAACGTAGCTGCCATAGGCTGAGGCATACAGCACTTCTGCCGCTACAGCTGGAGGCAGCTTAGACAGAGCCGAAAGGATGGGCACCATTTTGACTTCGGCCTCGTGCGGCCAGTATTTTTTGAAATCATAACGATAATGTTGACCATTTCCACCGCCAGCCCAACCGGTCATCACCCACATCGCGTAATGAGGGAATTTTTCTAGGAGCGCCGAAGCCTCCGCGATGGGTGGCGCTACGTCATCGCTGATTTCGAGTTTCTTTTCTTCGACTGCTTTAGGTTCAGACGACTTCTTGCCATTTTTTTTCTTACCGGCGCCGCGAGCGCTGACCTTGCCTTTGGTTGCATCACCGACTTTTGCCAGATTGTAGGCCTTAACCGAAACAGCCCAGTCGAGGCGCAGTTTCATTTCCTCGCTGTGAGTCATCACACCACAAAGATCTTTGACCGCATCGAAAAGGTCTTGAGATAGAGGTCTTCCGGGTTGATCGCAGTAGCCATCGACGGAATCTAACAGCCAGATAAAATACTGGCTGTAGGCCGTGTTCAATAGATCCGGAGAGATTCCGGCGGTGATGCAAGTATTCAGCCGTTCAGCAACAGAAGTGGGGTCATTGCGCTTGACCGCCTCGTCCAGAAACCATTTGTCAAACTGGCGGAAGGAGGGATTAACGGAGAGGCGTTCCGCTTCGTTTTGGGAAAAGACGTAAGCGCCTGAGGGATCCAAAAGACGGTAGATAAGAAGAGTGTGAACAGCGGTGATGGATTCCCCCGCTTCAGCAGATTTTGGATCAGCAAGTTTGAGAGCTTGCTGGTGGAAGGCGACGGCATTTTTCATTTCACCGCTGAGTTCAGCAGCGCTAGCGGCTTGAAAGAGAAGTGCGGGGCTTTTCGGGATATTGCGGCGCAGCCATTCACTGGCAAGGGCGACAGCGGGAGCGGGACGGTTTTCCGTAACGCCGGCGGTGAGCAAGGCGAGGATGGCAGCCTCGGATTGGGTTTCAACAGAAGCAGCGACGATGGCTCGTTGTTCGTCGAAGGTAGCGGCGTGGATATGGCACGGGGCTAACAGCAAGATGGCTGTTAGTGTTAGAAGATGTTTGGGTGAATGGGACATTTTTTCCGAGAGAAGTGCAAATAGGACTGATAAAACCTATAGGATGGATTTTATTCTTCTTTAGTTTTAGTTTCCCCTTCGAGGCCAGCGAGGCGTTTACGAGCCTCGGCGACGTATTGGCTGGCTGGGTAGTCGAAAAGCAGCTGTTGGAGTTTTGCTTTCGCGGTAGCGTTGTCGTTCATCCGGAACGCGACGTTTGCCCAGAGCATGAGCATTTCATCCAGGAAGGCGGCATCCGGATATTCGGCGAACACGCTTTCTAACAATCCTGCGGCTTGGGCGAAGCTATCTGTTTCCACGTAGTGGCGAACGACACGACCCAGCGCTTCTGCTGCGTAGGAGCTTTCTGGATAGGTTTGATAAGTTTTCTGATAGGCGAGAATGGCTGGGCCCATTCGGGTTTGCAGAGCGGTGGCTGGATTAAGGCCGGCTTTGCCCCATTTACTGTTGTGCTCATCAGCGGCGGCAGTGAGCTCCTCGGCTTCTTTCGCGAGGACTTCACCGATGCGGAACTGAGCTTCGGCGGCAGAGATAGGATTCTCAAGTTGTAACACGCGACCGTAGACATCGACGGCTTGTTTGTAATCACCACGATCGGCAAGACTACGACCGAGGGTCATGAGCGCTTGGTCTGCGAGGACGGACTCGGGGTAAAGGCGGTTAAACGCGAGGCAGGTTGCCATGGCAGCGGCAAAATCGTTTTTGAGGAGTTCGCTTTCCCATTTGAGTTTGAAGGCTTGTTCAACGATATCCCCGGGGAGTTTCTGGCGATTGACGATAATGGGATCGATTTTATTAAGCGACTCATTGGCGCGTTCTGCGGCACGTTGGTCGAGGCCCATGTCTTTGTAGATGGAACCCAGACCAACGAGGGCTTCAGCTTCGACTGAGCCTTTGCGGGCTTTAAGGAGTTCCTCGAAGACGACGTATTGATCGGCGGTGACGCCGGAGTTGACCGATCCGGAAACTTTGATGCGTACTTCGGAGGCGCGGGGCTCATCTCCGTAGAGATGGACGGCATCGGTGTAGGAAATGGAGAGTTCGTCCAGTTCTGCGGTGTGAAGGATTTGGTCTTTATTAGTTGGCTCGACGCCTTCTGTTAGGGGCGCAAGTGGGATTTTTCCGAGAAAGATACCCGTGCGGATGTCGGGACCATCACCTGTTTCTGATAAATTAACAGTGATGCTATCACGCTCGACCCATTGATCTTTTTCATCGTCTTTGAGAGCGAAAATATCTAATAGCTCATCGCCTTGAGCTCCGTCTTTGGCTTCGGTTTTGAAAAGGGATTTTACGGTGAGAGTGATGGATTGAGCCGCTGGGGAGGTATCGAGATCGGCATCACGAAGCATGACGACTTGCGGCTGACCCGGGTAAGCGATATAGGCGGGAGTGGAGTTGTCGCCGAGGTAGAAGCCGACCGTGCCGGTGCTGACAGCGCGGACTTTTCCGGTGCGAGGGACACCTTTTTGGCCGTCGAGTGTGCTATCGTCTAGGTAGGTGACTTCGAGGGTGTCGCCGCCGACCATTTGGAGGACGCCGTCGTTGGCTTTGGCGGTGCCTAAAGCAGTTGGCGCGGAAGCTAGCATTTCATTATCTTTTCCTGGGACAGGCACACCGGTGATGATTTCGGAGTCGCCGCTGCTGACTTTGACCATGGCCTGGATGGGTTGGTTGAGTTTGCGCATGACCGGAACATCGGCATCGACGATTTTGGCGTAGAAGCGCTGACCGATTTCGATGCGACCCAGGTCATCGGCGGCGGTGTCAGCGACTTCGGTGCCGACGAGAGAGAGGGAGTCGATGGCTTTGTTCCAGTTCCCCATGTGGTAGTGGCTCATGCCGATGTAGAAGTAGGCTTGGTTGGCCCAAGTAGTTTTTCCAGCTACCTCGGTGAGGCGGCGGAACATGGGGAAAGCGGCGGCGTATTGGCCAGCGGTGTATTGGGTGAAGCCGGATTGGAAAAGGGACTCCTGATAGAGCGAAATTTCGTCATCAGATTGTTTCTCGCCCGGGACGGGAGCGAGGACACGAGTGAGAAGCATGAAGTGGTTGAGAGCGTCTGCGGTGGCGCGCTGTTCGAGGAAGTGTTTGCCCATGGCCATGTGGGCGCGGTGGGCGAGGAGGGTGCTTTGGTTGTCACGGACAATAGAATTGAGCATGGCGAGTCCGCGCTCGTATTGCTTGTAGTCCATGAGTTCCATGGCCTTATCGAAAAGATGCTTCGCCTGTGGATCGACTTCAGCAGCGGAGACGCGCGGGCGTTCGGCAGGGGGAACTTCTTTTTCCTGCGCGGAGGCGAAGTTTGGGAAAAGAGTGGCGGCCAGAGCGAGAGCTGCGGAGGCGCGGGTGAGGATGGGGTTTATGGACTTCATGCCGGTGGATCGAGGCGGATTTTGTAGAGGGTCAGATACTGAGGAAATAAGAGAAAATCTTTCTAAAGAGCGGTATTATTTTTTGGCTTCCGCTTCGCCACCAACGAGGGCGACGCCGTAGCTTTCCAGGCGGTCGTGCGCCGCACCGGATTCTTTGGTTTTGGGATAACGACGAAGGACGGTGCGTAGTTGCGACACTTCATTGCCTTTGTCTCCGGAAAATTTGTAAATATCGGCAACTTTCAAACTGGCCGCGGAAGCGACGGCGCCGCCAATCGATTCAAGTTCGCTGACCGTTTTGATCGCTTCCGGGAAACGCTTGAGAGCGACTAGACAATTGGCGATTTCCCATGTGGAATCAGGCTGTTTGTTCGCGGCGCGGAAGGCCTCGATGGCTTCTTCGTGGCGGCCAAGGTTTTGGAGCAGGGTGGCTTTGGTCCATGTCAGGCCCTCGGCATATTGGGCGGATTTGGCAAGTTCAGGGATTTCGACGAGTGCTTTTTCCATGTAGGGTGGATTTCTGTGACTCTTGGAGAGGTAGTAGTCGAAGCGAGCCTTGGTGGCGAAAAGAGGATCCTTGATGCGAGCAAGGTGGCGGAGAATTTCCTCCTCCGTAAGATAGCCAGCGGCGAGCATCGCGAAACGTTGGATTTCCGGATCTGTGAGGGAATCTGTGCGGAACGAGCGGACGACGGCTTGGGCCTCCTCCTGCATCTGATGGGGGTGGTTGAGTTTACCGATGAGATCCATGAGTTCTGCGGGCTTCATGGCGGCTATCATGGCCTTGGCATGCTTGGCGAAAAACTCGGAGCGCAGTTTTGGATTAGGTTTGTAGTAAGAGCACCATTGCAGAACGCGATCTATGCTGGCGGGTTTGAGGGAAAACTGTTTTTCCATGCGCGACTGCCAAACATCTTGTTTTTTCTCGTGGACCAGAGAGGCATCGCACCAGAAACGACGGAGTTCGTCGTTATCGGTGAAACGGTCGCCGAGCTTAGCGGTCCAGTAAGCGCAGGCTTTTTCGCGAGCTGGGGCATCGTCTTTGATACCAAGGGCGGTTTGGAGCGCGGTGCTCCAGTAGCGGGCGTCTTCTTCTGGCTTATCGGTGCTCTGCCCTCTGCCATCGAAGCCACTGGCGGCGATGTAAAATTCTTTGAGTTTCTCGTGATTGGGATTTCGGCCGACGTAGTGGGCAATGACGGCGGCGCGTGCGACTTCCGCTGCACTGGGGTTAGTTTTTAGGAAAGCAACGGCGGTGCGCCATTGGTATTCGGCGGCTTCCTCGTGTTTTCCGAGTTTTTGCATCGCGTTACCGAGATGGGTGAGAGCGGTGCCAGAGTTTGGCTGAGTGACGTAGCCGTCGTCTTTCACCATGCGGGCCCAAACGGCGGTTTGCTTATCTTCTTCCCCGTTCTGCCCGTGACATTCACCGATGTAATAAAGCGCTGCGGCGGCATAGGAGATATCATCGGGATAGTAATCCACGACGTCTTGGTAGCCTTTGATGGCGGCGTTGCGCTTGTCGAGTTTGTGTAGGCAACGACCGAGGCGGAGCAGGACGTAAGGCATCGCTTTGCTTTTCGGAAACTCAAAGGAGTAGGCTTTGTAAGCGGCGTAAGCGCCATTGAAATCAGAAGCTTTGAAAAGTTTATCCGCGTCTTCTAGGTTCACTCCCTCGAAGGTATCGAGTTTTGAAAACGCCGCGCTGGGATAGAGAATCTCTTGTCCTGCTTGGTTTTGCGCAAAGACGCAAGCCGAGGCGAAAAGCCATGCGCCGAGGATTTGGAAAGGGATGAAGCGGAGAGTATTGAGCATAATTCGGAAAGTGAAAAATCAAGAGAGATCTATATATGCGATAAAGTCTGAATTTATTTCACCGAATCACTTATCTTTCAAATTCTCTGGAGAAATAATTCATCGGACCGCAGATCGGAGAGACTAGGTCTCGTCCTACATGCTTCAAGGAGTTTCTCGATTCTAACTTGGGTATTTTTTACCCTCGTAGTTGCCGCAACGAGGGTGGCACCCTTCCAGTTTATGGTCCGCTCAAAGTGAGAGGATTCGGGTTCATTGATAGTGGCTGCCACCTGCTTGTCAATCTGCTTCCGGAGCGAAGGCCGGAGGCCG
>CAMCYT010000161.1 GCA_945885485.1 Prosthecobacter debontii | reverse complement strand
CAGGCAATATGGAATGCATCCGCTCTGGCACACCTGGAAAAATATGGCGTTTCGTGTAGTCTGGAGAAGCCTCAAATGCGACGCGCTTGTTTTCGCCGCCCCAAAGAGATTCATACCACTCCAGTCCTTTGGTAAATTGTTCAGGTTTTCGAAAAAAGTTGGTCTCTTTCATCGATGAAGCATGCAAATCGGGATGAGAAGCTAAGTAATGATAAAGACTGGTTGTCCCACCCTTCATTGCTCCGATGATGATAAACTCAGGCAACATGAATACTAGGAATTTGCTTTTTCATTGAGGCCGGAAAATAGCCTAAAGAGCCGATCGGTGAAAGAAAAAAAGATTAAGCGAAGAACATCCGCAGCGCCTCAACCACTCCGTTTCCGTGCGCGGCTTTTGCGACGTAGCCATGTCTCGATTCGATGAGCTCGCGGATTTCATCGACCGCGTTCGCGGGACAGGCGGCGCGGTCGGAATGGTTTTCGGAAAGCATTTCCACATCGTTGTGGCTGTCCCCCATGGCGAAGGTTCGGGCGGTGTCTAACTGATAGATTCGCGCGATCTCAGAGAGTGTGGTGCCTTTTTGGTAATTCTTGTGACCGAAGCGTAAATAAATCGAATTCCGCTGCCAACTCAGATCCGGCACCTCGCTCACCAGCGGAGCGATGCGATCTACGATCCATTCCATTTCCTCTTCGGTTCGGGAGATTAACCCGGCGGGATCGCCATCCAACTCGATGTATTGCGCGCCGGTGTGTTCTTCAACCAATTTGCGGATTTTTTTTAGCGTCTTGCCGGCTTTTTTGAAAAGCTGGTGGATGTCTTTTTCACAACGCACATTCCATTCTTGATAGGGTTGAAACCGACCGAACGCGTTTGGAAAAAAAATCTCCCGTTCACGTGCGATCACCCAATCCGGAAGAAATGGAAATTTACTTTCTGACAAACCCTCCACCACATGTGGCATAGAGCGGCCCGTGTTGATTCCCCAAACGGCGTTGTGAGTTTCACGAAGATTCCGGATCGTTTCAAAAAACGCCACCGGCACCGGCTCGTCATCAACGGGATAATGCAACGTCCCATCGAAATCAAACGACAACAACCATTCAGGTTTCAAACAGGCATCCAAAGTTCTCACGCCCGCAGGCTAACCCAACAAACCCATGGTGCAAGGCGTTTGAAAGTGGTGATGATTTTATAATTTGGTTGAGTCGATTGGAGCATATGGGTGAACATCCCATCAAAGCACTTCAAATACTGAATCATTCAATGGCCTTACTATTTCTCATCCTAGCCTGCGCCCTGTGGGGTCTTAGCTTTCCTTTGATGAAGGCGCTCAATCTCGAACAAGCATCCCGTATGCCTGAGGCCTCAAGTGTTTTTCTTTCGTCATGGCTGCAATGTGCGCGGTTTCTTTGTGCATCGGTTTTACTGTTACCTTTCGTGCTGCGACGCAATGCGATTTCTAAAGGAGAATTTTTCCAAGGCTTGCAGTTGGCTTTCTGGGGCGGGTTAGCGATGTGGCTTCAGGCAGATGCGCTGGCCTACACGGATGCATCGACATCGGCATTCCTAACACAGGCCTATTGCGTGATTCTACCTTTGTGGGCCTGCTTGCGTCACCACAAGGCGCCGGGTTCGCGTGTGGTCGTTGCGACAAGTTTTGTGATCGTTGGATGTGCGATTTTATCAGGTTTCCGTTGGGGCAAGATGCAGATGGGACGTGGAGAGATCGAAACCTTATTGGCCGCATTCCTGTTCACTTTCCAAATTCTCACTTTGGAAAATCCAAAATATCAGAACAACCGCGGAATACCGGTTACGATGATGATGTTTGGAGGGATCGCGCTGCTGTTTGTCCCCATCACTTGGTTGGTTGCTCCAAGTTTTGATGCCTGCATTCAAGCAGGCGCATCTTTACAGAGCATGACTTTGGTTCTGGCGCTCGCACTGCCTTGTTCTGCCGGCGCATATTTACTCATGAACATTTGGCAACGCAAGGTATCAGCCACCGAGGCGGGTTTGATCTATACTTCTGAACCCGTTTTCACCGCAGCCTATGTGCTTTTTATGCCAGCGATGCTCGGCGCATTTATCGGAGCAGTTTATCCAAATGAATCATTCACGCTTTCACTGGGTATAGGCGGCGGATTCATCTTACTGGCAAATGGCTTGATGCAGTGGAAACGCTCACCTCATCTCGCGCCATTGGCTTAATATCCAACAAACCCTTTTTTCTAAATCCCGCACTTGCCCAAATCCGCTCCCGCGCCTACATCCTCCCGCATGGCAACGATCAATTCCAATTTCCTCAAACTCAAAGCGGGTTACCTATTTCCTGAAATCGCACGTCGCGTCAAAGCTTACACGGAAGCAAATCCCGACAAGGCCGCACGTATCATCCGCTGTGGAATCGGCGATGTGACCGAGCCCCTTCCCGCCGCCGTGCGTGAGGCGATGCATGTTGCGGTCGATGAACAAGGCGATCGCGCCACCTTCAAAGGCTACGGCCCGGAGCAGGGCTACGAGTTTCTCCGTCAGGCGATCGTCGACAACCAGTTCGCCAATCTCGGCATCTCAGCGGATGAAGTTTTCATTTCCGATGGTTCGAAATGCGACACGGGAAACATTTTGGACATCTTCGGAAAAGGCAACGTCATCGCCATCACCGATCCGGTTTACCCTGTTTACGTCGATACCAATGTCATGGCGGGCAACACTGGTGACGCCGATGAAAACGGCGCCTATGAAGGACTGCTCTATCTCCCTTGCAACGCCGAAAACGAATTCGTCGCCGGTGTACCATCCGAGAAAGCCGATCTCATTTATCTCTGCTTTCCTAACAACCCAACCGGTGCCGTCGCCACCCGTGCGCAGCTCACTGAATGGGTCGCCTACGCCAAGAAAAACGACGCGATCATCCTATTCGATGCAGCATACGAAGCTTTCATCCAAGACCCGGAAGTTCCCCATTCCATCTACGAAATTGAAGGTGCACTCGATTGCGCGATCGAGTTCCGCTCGTTCTCGAAAAACGGTGGCTTCACCGGCGTGCGTTGCGCATACGTGGTGATCCCTAAATCCGTTACCGGTCGCTCGGATGACGGCACGCCAATCCCAATTCATCAACTCTGGTCCCGCCGCCACTCCACCAAATTCAACGGCGCATCCTACCCCGTGCAGAAAGGCGCGGCGGCGGTCTTTTCAGAAGAAGGCAAAAAACAAGTTTCCTCACTCATCAATCATTACATGGGAAATGCGAAACTCCTCCGCGAAGCCAGTATCGCTCTCGGCCTGAAAGTCTTCGGCGGCGTCAACGCACCCTATGTTTGGGTCAGTTGCCCGCAAGGCGTCAGCTCATGGCAGATGTTTGATAAAATGCTCCAAGAAGCCCAAGTCGTCATCACCCCAGGCTCCGGCTTCGGCTCTGCTGGCGAGGGCTATTTCCGGATCTCAGCCTTCAACACCCGCGAAAATGTGGTCGAAGTCTGCCGTCGCCTGAAAGAGCAAATGGCGTAATCAGATCTTTCATCTGGTAAATTTGCCATTTATCCTAACTCCATGTTGCACCTGAAACTGGTATCTATCGCCGCTGCTTGCATCGCACTTTGCCAATGTGCAGGTTCTAATTACTCTGGACCTCCCAACATGGGCGGGCCGACTGAAGAAGAACGCCAAGCCGCCATCGCCAGCGAACCGACTGGAAATTTCTACTACGGCCGCCGTTACTACGTGGAAAAAACCCGTTTCTGGGGATATTTACGGGAGCCAAGGCAATCCGCAGACAAATCCAAACTGGTCATTTTTAAAGAAAATCAAATGAAGAGTCCGGATCGCCTCCCCGAAGACGGCCCTCCGGGTGATCGCTACGGCTTCGACACCAACTACGAATACCGCGTTTACGGCAACTACACTGGCGAAAACGCTTACGATCCCAATAGTAATCAAATCCTGCCAGTGTTCGCCCTTACCAACTATGAACTCGTAAATCGCCAGCCTGGCTGGTTTTTCAGTCCCAAAGACTATTACCACTCCCAGCGTTTCACACTCTGGAAGCACTAATTTCGGCCGAGCTGGAAATTTAAACAAATTCAACCCTGAGCACCGCTCTGAATTTGCGTTCCATTTATGTCAGCTATTGAAGCTCCAACTCAACTCTCGCCTGCCACTGCCGCCTGGCGCGCGTGGCTAGACGAGCACGGACCAAAGCTTTTCCTCTTTGCAAAGAACCAAACGCGCACTCACGAGGACGCACAAGACGTCCTCCAAGATGCCATCGTGAAACTCGTGGATAAAATCCGCGCCGGTGAATTCGTCGGCGGCCAGGATGCATGGCATCCTTATCTTTACACCACGATTCGCAGACTCGCAATCGACCTATCGAGAAAAGACGACCGCAGAAAACGTCGCGAAGACCATGTTTCCGAGGATGTCCAAATCGATCAACTCGAAGCCTTTCACCCATGGTTCGATTCCGAAGAAAGCGATGACGAGACCCGCGGCCAACTCGAGTCCGCCCTCAAAACTCTTCCAGAAAAATTCTCTTCCGTGATCATCATGAAAATCTGGGGTGATCGCACCTTTGCAGAAATCGGTGAAGCTCTCGAAATTTCTCAAAACACAGCAGCCTCTCGGTATCGCTATGGACTTGAAGCTTTGAAACGTGAACTCGCCTCCGCCCGCAAACGTGGCGACCTCTCGATCTGAAATCTTTTTCTCATTATGTCTAAAATTCCAACCATCGCCGAACAAAAACTCGCGGATCTTCAACCGAACAAACTCGATGAAGATTTTATGTCTCGGCTGCTCGCATCCACTGATGGTTCTCTAACCGAACTCACCGACGCAGAACGGCAATTCGAAACCAGCCTGTGCAAATTTTCGCCACCTAAGCTTTCCTCATCTTTCGATTCCACACTGATCGACATCCTCAACAACACTCCATTCCACGTTGACGAAAAAATCGTGCTTTTCCACAAGTCCACATCGCGCGCCTCTGCAGCACCCTCGAAGTTTCGCCGCTTCAATATCGCCGCAGCTGCTGCTGTGGCTCTCCTCGGTTCGCTCGCTGCATGGATCACGCCTACACCAAACAAGGAAACGGTCGTAATTGTACCTGAGCGCATCATCCAACAGCCCTCCCCAATCACCACTCAAACTCCTAGCTCATTTGCACCCGCAGGTTTCAAACGAAGCCTAAGCGGCACCCGCGATGAAGGCGTAATTTGGAATCCATCCAACCGCCCGCATCGTGTCATGCGTTTCACCTACATGGAGCGCGTCACCATGAAAAACGAAAAAGGCGAATTAATTCAAGTCGAGCAACCACGCGTGGAATATGTAGTTATTCCTGAAAAACTTGATTAGTCTTCTCTCACACCCCCACCCCCAGACACCGTATCCATATGAATCCATTTTCCATATCCCCCATGCTCAAAACTAGCGCCATCGGGATATTTTCCTTGTTCACCATCCGTCCAGCACTCGCAATCGAACCGCCACCGGATATCGCTAAACCACCAGAAGCCCTGATCCAAGGCGCTGATAAAGCAGACGAAGTTGCAGACAAACTTCCTTTCATCGGAGTCGTCACCGAATCACTGCCTGAGATGGTAGCAGATCATCTCAATCTCAAACCTGGCACCGGCGTCATTGTGCGCACCGTTTCACCTGACGGCCCAGCCGAGAAATCTGGCATCAAAGTCAACGACATCGTCCTCAAGATCAATGAGACAGATATTAACGATCCGGAAACATTGCGCGCAGAAATCCGCAGCAAGAAAATCGGCGATAAACTCAAATTAAAAACCATTCAAAAGGGCAAACCTGGTAATCTCGAAGTCACACTTGCTGAACGTCCTGCCGACGCCTTCGCAGACATTGCGAACCAGCAACAACTGCTTGAAGGCGTTCCAGGCGCTCCAAATCAGCTTTTGCAAAATTTACTCGAACTCAACTTCGGTGGAGCACTCGGCGAGGATGGAATCGAGGAAATGATCGTCCCCGAGTTACTCGCCGACGAAAACCTCCAA
>CAMCYT010000160.1 GCA_945885485.1 Prosthecobacter debontii | reverse complement strand
CGCAGGCTTTGGCGCAGTTTCTTGACCTGCATGGGGCCGAAGCGATCGGGTAGATCTGTGTAGGTATTTTGACTCACTACGTTGATTTAAGGAAGGATGTCGGAATAGACACCGGGATCGCTGCCAGGAATTTCGATGGCACCGCAATTTTTTTCGTAAAACTCACGAGGACCCACACCGCCGATGATACCGTAGGCGTAGCCCATATCGCGGAGAGATTCGAGAGCTTTGAAGAGTAGGGCTTTCCCAAGGCCAGTGCCGCGGGCTGCTTCGATAACTCCGGTAGGGCCAAAAAATCCTCGTTGAGTGGTCTCGTAGCAGGAAAAGCCGATGATTTCCTTATTGCGGGTAGCGATCCAGCAAGAGACCGGCTGGCGTGTAATGGCGACCTCGATTTCGCTCGCCCATTTTTCTGAAAAATGCTGACGGGCGAATGCGGCCACCGTGTGTTTTTCAAAGGCACGGGCTCGGCGCAGGGTGATACCTTGCTCGCGAATTTTGTCAAACATTGAGGCACTCTCAGGTAAGTCGTAAAGGCGCACGAGCATGTCTATCATGCATCCTATCAAAGAGGTAATTTCGAGCTAGGTGAAGTGTCGATTTGCTAAATTTAATGCTTTTGTTTAAATGGAATATCGGGTAGCTCGGGGAATGCGTACCAGTAACTTATTCCTCCTGATTTCCGTTGCACTTTTACAAAACCTCTCGGCCCAGAATAAACCCAAAGGTGGATGGTATGAGAAAATGGATATTGGACCATCTTGGATGAACACCTTTGGAGATTATTTTGGCGGAGCCAAACGCACGGCTACGCTGAAAGGAATTTCCCTAGACTTGGGAGAAGGCTGGCGTGGTTTATTCGATACTGAAACCTTGCAACTTGTGAGAGTTTCTCAGGAAACGATCGAGTGGGGTGGGACGCCATGGACGGGTGCTCACGGCTCGTTCATCACCATGGGAAACAAAAATCCGTTACAAATTGCCGCAAAGAGTTCCGGTTGGGCAGATGCTGATGGATCGTTTGAGGATAAGCGCAGTCTCAAAGGTTTCGGAAATATGCCACATGCGATGTATGCGGGCCATTACCGCCATGGTCGCGAAGTGGTTCTTGAATACACAGTCAATGGAACAACCGTGTATGATCATCTCACCAGAGAAGGTGCTAACGTTACACGTTCACTTAAAGTTTCAGCGCATGACAAACCACTCACGTTGTTGGTCGCTGATGAAACGGGTGATTTCCAAATTGCTGCAGATGGCAAATCCGCAAAGTCCGCTGACGGATTAGAAGTTGTCGCATCTGCTGGTGTGAAATGGGTTATCGAGCCAGCTAACTTGAAGCGCTTAGTTGCACAAATTCCCGCTTCTAAGACAGTAACAACCGTGCAGATCGCTTTTGCAAGAGGTGCCTCGCCTGTATTAGCGAAAGTACCCGATTTTAAGAAACTCACTTCAGGTGGACCGGGTCTCTGGCAGGAAGTTATCACGACCGCTGGAGTCGTTTCTGATAAAAAAGACACCAGCTATGTGACTGATGTGCTGACTCTTCCCGAGAATAACCCATGGGGTGCGAATCTTCGTTTTGGTGGATTCGATTTCATCAATGAAGACAGTGCAGCTCTTTCCACATGGAACGGTGATGTGTGGGTGGTAAAAGGACTCAAAGGCGATTGGAAAGAGCTTAAATGGCAGCGTATCGCTTCAGGCTTGTTTGAACCGCTCGGATTGAAAGTCGTAAAAGGTGAGATTTATGTGAACGGTCGTGATCAGATCACCAAGCTCATCGATCTCAACAAGGATGGTGAAATTGATCATTACAAGACCTTCAATCGCGATATGTATATTTCCCAAAACTTCCACGAGTTTGCTTTTGATCTCCAGACAGACAAAGCCGGAAATTTCTATTTCGCAAAAGGCGGACCTGTTAGAGGTGGTGGCCGTAACTTCGAACAAATTTTACCGCACCACGGTATCGTTGCGAAAATTTCACCTGACGGGAAAAAATTCGAAGTGGTCGCCACAGGTTTACGTGCGCCGGGTGGTCTGAGTGTTGGTCCTGAGGGACAAATCACAACGGGTGAGAATGAAGGAACTTGGCAGCCATGTTGTAAAATTAACTACGTTACTGCTAAGAAAGCTCCTGTGTTTTTCGGAACAGAGCCCACACGCCAAACTCTAAAAGATGCATCTTACACCGCACCGTTGGTCTATCTTCCGATGGATGTGGATAACTCAGGTGGATCACAAGTTTGGGTGCCTGATTTCGCAAAATTTGGCCTCAAGACAGGTGAGTTGATTCATTTGTCCTATGGAAAATCTTCCGTGTATCGCGTGTTGCCAGTCGAGCGAGATGACAAGATGCAGGGTGGGGTGGTTAAACTTCCGATCACTCTCCAATCCTCTGCCATGCGCGCACGGTTCCACCAAGACGGTTCGATGTATGTGTTAGGCTTCCGTGGTTGGCAGACCAACGCTCCAACAAATTGCGCGTTTCAACGCGTTCGCTACATTTCAGAAGTGGGTATAAATCTTCCTGAGAAAATCGAATACACCGATACCGGTGTGAAAATTCATTTCTCCACCAAGCTGGATGCTGAGCTCGCAAACGATATCACGAGTTACTCGGGTCAACGTTGGGATTATGTCCGCGGACCACAATACGGTTCCGGCGAATTCTCGGTCGATACACCCGACACGGAAGCATTAGAAAAAGCACTGACTTCGGAATCACAAAAACACAAAATGCGTGATAAAATCGCAATCAGTTCAGCCAAACTTTCAGTAGACGGCAAAGCTGTGGAGTTGGTGATCGATGGCATGAAGCCTTCGATGTCGCTTAAAGTTGCTTACGATCTGGAAAATGCAGATGGCGATGTGATGATCGGAGATATCCATGCAACGGTTTACGGCAAATAGATTTATGAGATGCCTCATTTGGTTTCTGGCTGGGACGGCATTGATGAGCATGGCTCAAGCTGAGCTCATCGCCACATTTTCCCAACAAGGCGAACCGACCGATAAACGGTTAGATCGGCTTGTCGCCTTGTCGGTGCCCGTGGGTCAGGTGGCGACTCCGTTTTTGAAGCCTGGGAAATTTAATGCTGAGTGGGCAGGTAGTTTGAAAATTGATCAGAGACGCAGACTCATTTTTTCCTTCGAAGGGCAGGGAGCGAAAGTCGAGTTGACGATTAATGGTGAAGTGGTGCTTACCGAAGCGGGGAAATTCGGTTCCGCTAAATCTGAGCGGCTGAGGCTTAATCCAGGTGTGCATACCTTGTCGGTGAAATTCCAGAGCGCCGATGACGGGGCGGGGGAGATTCGTTTGTATTGGGAAGAGGAAAGCATGCCGCGTCAGACGATTCCACCCACGGCCTATGACGTTACGGCAGATGAACCAGCCACAGCTGGTGAAATGAAACGTCATGGCCGCAAAGTGTTTGCTGAACAAAACTGCGCAAAGTGCCATGCACCTGAAAGCGGTTTCGGTGCGGCACCGATGCCTGAGTTACTGGAAATTGCACCCATCCTCGCAGGAATCGGAGATAGGGTTACGGAGGAGTGGTTGATGAAATGGATCGCCGATCCCAAGGCGATGAAGCCTAGTACGAAAATGCCTCACATGGTCGATCCATCGACTCCACAAGGAATCCAACAAGCGGCGGATCTTGCGGCTTACCTCGTTTCCACTGCCACGAAAAAAGATCTCAAACCATCCACCCCAGATCCAACACTCGTAAAAGCGGGTGGAGTGGTTTTTCACGAACTCGGCTGCGTGGCGTGTCATGATCCTGCGGGTGAGAAAACGGGCGATGACTCCAACCGTATTCCTCTCAATAACGTTGCATCGAAATACCTGCCAGATCAGTTGATGGCTTTCTTGAGAAAGCCGGAGGCATTTCATCCGTATACTTCCATGCCGAACTTCCAGTTATGGGATGATGAAGTAAAATCGCTCGCCGCATTTCTTGAGGCGTATTCATTAGGTAAAGAAACCAAACTCAATCACACTTTCCCAAAAGGAGATGCAACGCGTGGCGCAGCGATTTCCGAAAGCTTGCAATGCGGAACCTGTCATCCCGGGATGCCAGGTGGTGTTTCTAAAGCCGTTTCTCTGGAGGGAATCTTTAAAGTCGATTGGGCACAAAAAGGCTGCGTTTCCAGTGAGAAGAAACAGGAAAAATTACCAAAACCAAACCTCAGTCCGAAACAGTTAGAAGCTCTGCTCTCATT
The DNA here is from genome assembly GCA_945885485.1 of Prosthecobacter debontii. Taxonomy (GTDB): domain Bacteria; phylum Verrucomicrobiota; class Verrucomicrobiia; order Verrucomicrobiales; family Akkermansiaceae; genus Luteolibacter. The sequence continues at coordinate 1,846 of CAMCYT010000160.1, read as the reverse complement.
TTCAAAATCGGGTCACAGTTCATTGACTAAAGACAGTCATGCTGAATTTGCCAACCGTCAGATCGATGTAAAACGGTGCACCTCGTGTCATGCCTTGGATGAGCAACCTGCCTTGCTGAGCTCAATCCATAACTCCACCGCAAAACTCGCGGCGCATATCAAAGGCTTAGATGAACGCGTCGATCAATCACGTCCGCAACTCACCTTCATCGGCGAAATGCTGCATACCAGTTACATCGAGGCGATGTTGACCGGAACCGTCAAAGAGCGTGCAAGACCATGGCTCGGTATGCGAATGCCAGCGTTCAACGCCCATGCAAAAATATTTGCTGAAGGATTATCCCGACTTCATGGCTTCAGCCCTAGCACGCCTGAAAAAATGAAAACCGATCCTGAATTGGTAAAAATCGGTCATTCACTTATCGGCGCCGAAGGATTCGGTTGCACTACCTGTCATGGCGATGGCGAGAACAAACCCACCGCTGCATTCGAAGTCGGCGCTGTCAATTTCGCTCAAGTCTCCGAGCGGTTGCGTGAAGGTTATTATTATCGCTGGATGGATCATCCCGCTGCAGTGATGCCAGGAAATAAAATGCCGCGCTATGCAGAAGGTAATCAATCTAAACTCCAAAACGTGTTAGAAGGCGATGCATCAAAACAATACGAAGCTATCTGGAATTGGATACAGGAGAAGTGATTCACAAGGAGGGGCTGCCCCTCCTTGCCAAAAAAAACAGCCCCGACCCGAGGATTGGGGCGGGGCTGTAGTAGATAGGGAATTTTGCTTAAAGTGCTTCGTTGACCAGTTTCTCAAGTTTGACGATATCGGCGGCGAAGTTGCGGATGCCTTGGGCGGTTTTTTCGGTGGCCATGGCATCTTCGTTGAACATCAGGCGGAAGGATTTTTCATCGAGTGAAATTTTCTCCACGGGATCGCTCTGGGCGGCGGCTGCGGTGAGTTTTGGTTCGATGGTGTCCTCCGATGCGGCGAGCTCTGCGAGTAGGCCGGGGGAAATGGTTAGAAGGTCGCAACCGGCAAGGGCGATGATTTCGCCTTTGTTGCGGAATGAGGCGCCCATGACTTCGGTTTTGTAACCGAATTTTTTGTAGTAATTGAAGATGGCCTTCACGGAAATGACGCCCGGATCTTCATCTCCTTGGTAGTCTTTGCCGGTGCTGGCTTTATGCCAATCGAGGATACGACCAACGAATGGGGAGATGAGTTGCACTTTAGCTTCGGCGCAAGCGACGGCTTGGGCGAAGGAGAACAGGAGGGTGAGGTTGCAGTGGATGCCTTGCTTTTCGAGGATCTCTGCGGCCTTGATACCTTCCCAAGTGGAGGCGGCTTTGATGAGAATGCGATCGCGGGAAATGCCTTCTTTTTCGTAAGCGGCGATGAGTTGCAGAGCTTTATCGACCGTGCCTTGGGTGTCGAAGGAGAGACGTGCGTCAACTTCGGTGGAGACACGACCTGGGACGATTTTGAGGATTTCCAAACCAAACAAGATCAGGATGCGATCGAGGACGGCATCGGTGAGTGCTTGTCCGGAGAGGCCGCTGTTTTTGTGCTCGTTGATCGCTTGATCGATGAGCGGGCGATACTCGGCTTTGGTTGCGGCTTGGAGGATGAGCGATGGGTTGGTGGTGGCGTCTTGAGGCTTGAAAGCTTTCATGGCCTCGAAATCGCCGGTATCGGCGACGACGGCGGTGAGTTTCTTGAGTTGGTCGAGTTGTGTCATGTCAGGGTTGTTCTAATATGATTTTGGATAAGTTTGAAAATTAATTTTCAGGTTCAGTGGTCGTGGGAGATGAGAATTTGTGAAGTAAGGGATGAAAGTGATTTGCC
>CAMCYT010000159.1 GCA_945885485.1 Prosthecobacter debontii | reverse complement strand
CTCGGTGCGGATCGAAGCGGGATCATACGATTACCTCCGCGCCCGATACACGGGCGGATACACCGAGGGATCAAAAGATCTTTATTACTCGATCTCACACGCCTCACAAAGCGGCTTTCGCGATCACGCCGAGCAATCCGCCCAACGCTTGTTTTCCAACTTTGGAATCCGACTCCGCAAGGATCTGGAAACTCGGTTTTATGTAGCTGCAATCGATACCGATTCCGAACTCCCCGGTTCGCTTACCAAAGCTGAACTCGAAGCCAATTCACGCAAGGCGGATAACTCGATTTTCGGTGCAACCAATTTCGATAACCGCCGCGATTTCGAGCTGTTCCGCGTCGCCAACAAAACCACCCTGCGTGATGGGGACAATACCTGGGATTTCTTCTCCGCATGGACTTACAAGGATCTGGATCACCCCATCACGCCCTTCGCTGGTGTGATAGATCAACTCTCCAACGATCTCGCTACCGGAGTCACGTTATCCAACAATTGCGAACTCGCCGGACGTGAAAATGAATTCAGATTGGGTCTCTCGTTCACTTACGGAAATACCAACAACGCGGTATTTTTAAATACGGCAGGCAGCCGCGGCGCCCTGCGAAATCGCGATGACCAGACGGCCATAAACCTTGAGGCATTTTTTGAGAATCGCCATCACCTCACGGATGAGTTAAGTCTAACAGCTACCTTCGCCGCCGCCTATTCCACCCGTGAGAATGACAGAGAATTCTCCAATTCTGTCGCCGCTCCGCCGTTCTACACCCCGCCTGCTCTGGGTGCGTTGACTTCATACGACGATTCCTTCACCAACATCGCCCCGAGCCTCGGCTTGATGCATGAACTCAATGACATCCAATATTTCATGGGTATTTCACGCAGCTTCGAGCCACCTTCGTTTTCGGAAGCCGTCACCGCGAACATAGCTCGTGACGCGCAAACCGCCAACACCCTCGAACTCGGCAGTCGCGGCACACGCTCCTTCGCCAAATGGGACGCCACGTTTTACTACTCCATGGTAAAGGACGAACTCCTCACCATCACCGATCCCATCACCCTCATCTCCTCCACCCGTAATGCTGACGACACCCTCCATTACGGAATCGAACTAGGAACCGAGCTAGATCTTTTAGGAAACGCATGGGACATTGAAACACCGGATCACAGACTAGTCTTCCGCAGCGCCTACACCTACGGCAACTTCCGTTTCGATGACGATCCCACCTACGGCGACAACCGCATCGCTGGACTCCCCCCTCACCTCGTGCGCGGCGAACTGCTATGGGAAAACGAACAAGGCTACTACGTTGGCCCAACCTTCGAATGGGTCCCCGTCAAATCCTTCATCGACCACCGCAACACCTTCGCCGCAGATCCGTATGCCCTCCTAGGCTTCAAATTCGGCCGACGCGTCATCGACGGTTTCTCATGGTTCATCGAAGCCAAAAACCTAACAGACGAAATCTACTCACCCACCCACGGAGTCGTAGATAACGCCGGAGGAGTTGATCAACGCCAGTTTCTTCCGGGAGGTAGTAGATCTGTATTCGCGGGGGTTGAGTGGAAGTTTTAAAGACATTCTCATCCACAAAGGTAGAAACCAACGAACTTGAAGTCATAATGCAGTGCTTTAGCGCCAACTCTGTGTACTCCGTGCTCTCCGTGGTTAAAAATCTTATTTCGAATGGCGGTTCCTTACCCACCCACTTCATTAGCTACCCATTTCATGCGGCGACCTCGGCTCTTCGACTGGCTCAGAATCTATGACAATACCGCCCTACCTCGCTTTGATTTCATTAGCGTTCAATTGTTCGTCGTAGCCTTGCGAAGTCGGATTCGCGGTTTAATTTAAATCATCCAGCTTCTCCCGAATCCTTTTAGCCGAGGTTTTAATCAGAGTTTCCACATCTGGCGCAAACGTTTGGATACGCCATTCTTCCAACAACCAGCCTATCTCCCACAGAGAAGCTTGATTGGGTTTATCTCTCCAACGCTCAAACCACTCACTCCACAGTGAGCGGATGATGTCCATTTTCTCCAGATCTTTTAACAAGGGCAAACTCGCGATGCGACCGATGCGTGAGCGGATGGCACGGAACCTTCGGGGGAGATCGATAAAATTTTCGTATCCAGCGGTCCACGCGAAATGCTCACGCATCAGCCAGAAAAGCTGCTCTTCGAGATCCTCTGCGATTTCGCCGTAATTGCGGTCGCCTTTGTGCTTGGCGATCCATTGTCTAACCTCGCGTTCCACGCTGACAATTTCATCGAGTGCTGCACCGATCTTGGCGCCAGCTTCAAACCATTTTCCCCGTGTGACTTCTGTTAGTTTCGAAAACTTTTCCGGGCTCCGCGGAAACACCCCGCCTGCCGCGCCCTCGGCGGCTAGCAGGATTAGTTCCTCGAGATCGATCCCGAGTCGGGTCATCTCAACCTTGGCGAGCATGCCGATGGGAAACTTTTTGTTAAGGTAATCGACCTCGCGCTGTGAACCCAACACCAACAACCTAGCCCCTCCCCTGCGGTGCGATTCGCGGGCTTCGTGGAAATTTGTAAACGCGCGCACGCCGACAGTTTTGCCTTCGTCCACCAACGCGGGAAATGCAGGTCCACCTGCGGTCATGACTTGTTCGGGAAGAACTTCGCCATCCCATGCGCTCATACCACGTCGCTCGATATCGGCGGTGGCGGCGGCTTCGAAACGCGCGCGCATCCGATCTGAAAGTTGAAGTTTTAGCTCAGCGACGTTTGTCCCCATCGCGAGTTCTTCGCCTTCGTCATCGCAGACCCAGATTTTCGTGATCAGCTCCTCGGGCAGTTTGGTTAGATCAAATTCCGAAGCCGGAATCATCGCACCGTTGCGTTCTTGAATGTGTTCGGCAAGCGTTTCCAACAGCCCCATTTCCTTCGGCGCACCCGACCAGAGTTCGGCGAAGCTGCGTGCGGTATCGGCGATGGGTTGGCAGGATTTGCGATAGTCTTTGGGTAAACTGCGCATGAGAAACTCGGCACGTGGTTCGAGGGTTCCATCCACTCCCCACTCCGCCAACCATTCGGGAAGTGACGGAAGTTGATCAACATGCACGCCCAGCGTGATCCCGTCATCGCGTTCGCCCGGTGCGCAATGATAATAGATCGGATATTCTTCGCCTTCGTGTTTCATCACATCCGGGAAATGTTCCAATCCAATCAAATCCTCCCAAACCACATCCGCCATTCCGAGCATGAGTGTATCCTCGTTCTGCTCGCGCCATTTGTGAAAGGCTGCGGCGGTTGAAATTTCTTCGGGTATCCTCGCTGCAAAAAAACTAACCACCGCATCCTCACTCCACAACATCCCGGGTCGACGCAGCTTGTCCTCAAGCCCTTTGATTTCCTCTCGCATCGATTCCATGTGATCGAGAAAACGGGTTTTCCTTCGCAGCCCCCCGCCGAGAATTCCTTCACGCAGAAACACCTCGTGCGCGGCTTTTTGATCGACCCGTCCGTAGTGCACACGCCGACCCTCAACGACATGCAGTCCGCCGCAGATAACGGTTTCCTTACCATACACCGCGCCTTGTTTTTCATCCCAGTGCGCCTCGCCGTAGCGACTACGGCAAAGATGCGGAGCGACAATTTCCACCCATTCCGGTTCTATCATCGCGACCCGTCTGGCCCACAGTCGAGTGGTCTCGACGAGCTCGAGCCCCATGACCCATTCGTTGCGCTTTTTCAAACCGAACAAGCCCGAGCCAGGAAACACCGCGAAAAATCCACCCGACGCGCTGCGGTAAGCTTTGTTCTCCTTATCCCAAAGCCCGAATTGCCGAGGCGCACCCGCTAACAGCGCACGATGGATAGCACCATAATCAGAACTCTCCTTTGGATTTTGAAATTTGAAATTTGAGATTTCAACCAGCTCATCGATGATATTCCCCCATTCCGTCACGCGTTTCGCGTTTAGGAAATGTTTGCCGCAATATTTTCTAAGTTGATTCCACTTCCATTTGCGACCGTCGTAAAATTTCGAAACATCGCGCCAGAGATTCAGCATCGCGATGAAATCGCTGTCGGGATCGTTCCATTGCGCATGTGCGGCATCGGCCTCGCGTTTCTTCTCCGCAGGACGCTCGCGAGGATCGCTGGTTTCGAGTCCGGCGACGATGATCGTTACTTCCGATTCGCAGCGCTCGTGCTTTGCTTCGATCAACATCCGCCCCATCCGTGGATCGACCGGCAACTTCGCCAGCTCTCGACCAATATCAGTCAGCCGCTTTTCATCATCCAGCGCACCGACTTCGCGCAAAGCGCGATAGCCTTCGGAAATGGCTTTGGGGTTGGGTGGATCAATGAATGGAAACTCGGAAATTTCCGGAAGTCCAAGCGCTTTCATCCGCAGAATCACCCCCGCCAACGAGCTGCGTCGGATCTCGGGATCGGTGAATTCCAAGCGATCTAACAGATCATCTTCTTCATAAAGCCGCAGGCAAATCCCATCCCGCACCCGACCACAGCGACCTTTCCGCTGGCGTGCACTCGCTTGGCTGACCGGCTCGATCTGCAAGCGCTGTACTCCACGCGCGGGGCTCCAGCGGCTCACCCGCGCCAAACCGGAATCGATCACACACGCAATCCGCGGAATCGTCAGCGAAGTTTCCGCAACGTTCGTCGCAAGCACCAGGCGACGCTTGCTTCCGGGTTGGAAAATTCTCTGTTGCTCAGCCATGCCGAGTCTTGCGAACAAGGGTAGGACTTCAGTGTTCCGGTAATTGCGTCCTTCTAATAATTCCGTTGCTTCACGGATCTCCCGTTCACCTGGCAGGAAAATCAGGACGTCGCCTTGAGGATCGATATCGTTCAGGTAATCCACCCCGCGCGCGACGTGTGAGACGATTTCCTCATCGTCATTTCCCGGTAGGAAAAATTCAGTCACGGGAAACATCCGGCCTTCGGCTTCGATTACCGGCGTTCCCGTGCCGAAAAACTCCGCAAACGCCCCAGCATCTAAAGTTGCCGATGAGATGACGAGTTTCATCTCGGGTCTACGTTCAAGTAGTTGCTTCAAATACCCTAACAGGAAATCGATATTCAAAGATCTCTCATGCGCCTCGTCAAGAATGAGCGCGTCATAGCGCTTGAGATCGCGATCTCCCTGCGTTTCCGCAAGTAGGATGCCATCTGTCATGAACTTGATCCGTGTTTCCCGTGAAGTCGTGTCATCAAACCTCACTTGGTAACCGACAAATCCCCCCAACGGCACCGAAAGCTCTTCCGCCACCCGCTTCGCCACCGACACAGCAGCAATCCGTCTCGGCTGAGTACACCCGATAAGCCTATTCTTCTTTGGAACTTGAACGTTGGATTTTGAAATTTCTAGCGCCTCCACGACCATTTTCGGCAACTGCGTGGTCTTTCCTGAACCTGTATCAGAAACAACCACCACGACCTGATGATGGCGTATCGCATCGATCAACTCGCGGCGTTTGCCAACCACTGGCAGATCCGCCGGATAATTCAAATCCCCCGTAAAAATCATCGATACGGGTGTTATTTGAATTTCGGATAAATATTAAACTCGATACGTTTAAATGCTGTTTGCAAAAACTCCGCACGACCGAAGTTCTGGCTAAATCCAATGAGCTTACCATCTTTCACGTCATCTAGTCTGAAAACAAATATTGATCCATCGGCTAACACGGCTCGGACGTCACCTTGATAAAGTTTGGCAGTTTCCAAATCAGCTTTTTTAAGCGCTATATTATTAATGCGTTGGACAGGGAATGTGACTTCTGTGTAGGGTGTCTTAATTTTAATCATCTCCTTGTCAATTCCGATTACTTCACCCTCAAGCGAGTCTCCATTAGCCAGCAACATTCTACCTTCAGGTAGTTCTTGTGGTTTAGGAGGCGTGAGGGGAAATCCGCCGTTTTGGAATCGCAGGTTATTAAATCCTTGCTGATTAAAATTATTCTCATCTTCGTTAGATTCTTCAAAGAATCCATCCCACTCAGAAACTGAAATATTAGATAATTTAATCTCACTGTTATTATCAGCATTAAACATCAGGCCTTTGTCTTTAATGCCATTGATTGCATCATCAGTCCATGTGCCAATAATCTCATCGTCGATTAAGACCAT
>CAMCYT010000158.1 GCA_945885485.1 Prosthecobacter debontii | reverse complement strand
GATTGATGATTGTTGAGGTTTGATTTGGAAGAAAGATGAAACCTCGTGTGATGAGAGCCGTTGATTCCGGGATCACACGACGTCAAGAGTGATCATGCTTTGGGGGTATTGGAAATGAGTCGACTGAGGCCAGGCGACCCTACCTTCTGTTTAGGTTGCTAATGAGGCGTCGGAACTGATCCGCCGCGATTGCGGATTTTCAGGTTCAGCATTTCTACGCTGAGCGAGAACGCCATGGCAAAGTAGATGTAGCCTTTGGGGATTTCGAAGTGGAAGCCTTCGGCGATTAATGCGGTACCGATCAGGATGAGGAATGAGAGGGCGAGCATTTTGATGGAAGGATGTTTGGAGACGAAGTTACTGATGGTTCCTGCGGCTAGCATCATCACGCCGACTGAGATTACAACGGCGAGCATCATGACCGAGAGGTGATCAGCCATGCCGGCAGCGGTGATGACGGAGTCGATAGAGAACACGATATCGATGATGGCGATTTGGGCGAGGACGGCACCGAAGCTGGCGACTTTCGATGTTTTCTGAGCGTCCTCGTGATCTTCGAGTTTGTGATGGATTTCTTTGGTGGCTTTCCAGATGAGGAAGAATCCGCCGATGAGTAAGATGAGACTTTTTCCGCTGATCCCGAGTAGGCCATCGTGTTCGGCTGCATGGGGGGACATTTTCCAGAATGCTGGATGTATAGGGATGGAAAACAATACGGCTTTGAGGCTCATGATCCAACTGATCGTGGCAAGCAGCATGAGACGGGTGACCATGGCGAGAGCGAGGCCGATGGTTCTGCCTTTTGCGCGTTGCTCTGGTGGGAGTCGGTCCGAAAGGATCGAAATGAAAACGATGTTATCGATGCCGAGGACGATTTCTAACAGTGTGAGGGTCAGTAGGGCGGCCCATGCATCGGGTTGGGAGAACCATGAAAAATCAAACATGATGGTAGTTTATTCGGGTGAGTCTTTGGATACGATTTTTTCGAGTGCTTTGACGCGTTCGAGGAGTTTGGGTAAGCGCCGGACGTGAGCTTGGAGCTTGGTGTCTTCCTTCATTGGAATGGCGGGTTTACCTGCGTAGGCCATGCCTCCGGCAAGATTGGTGGTGACTCCAGCGCGTCCAGCTAGGATGGTGTTTGCACCAACTGTGACGTGTCCAGCTATGCCGGATTGTGCGGCGACGGTGACATAGTCTTCGATGCAGCAACTGCCTGCGAGTCCACATTGAGAGACAATCAAGCAGTGTTTGCCGATGACCACGTTGTGGCCGATTTGAACGAGGTTATCGATCTTGGTGCCCTCACCGATAATGGTTTTTCCGAAACGTGCGCGATCAATTGAGGTGTTCGAACCGATTTCCACATCATCGCCGATGACGACAATGCCGACCTGGTCGATTTTAACGTGTTTGCCTTCGGAGAGCTCGTAGCCGTAGCCATCTGAACCGATGACTGCTCCGGGGTGGATGATGACGCGTGAGCCGATGACGCAACGCTCGGTGATCGTCACATTGGCGCGGATCTGGCAGTTTTCACCGATGATTGCGTTTTCGTAGATCACGGCATTGGGGCCGATTTCTGAGCCATCGCCGATGGATGCGCCGTCCATGATGACCGCGCCGGGGTTAATACAAACTTTGTTGGGGTTGTATTTCGCGAAATCAGAAACGCTGGCTGATGAGTGGATGCCGGGTTTGAACGTGCGAGAGTGATTGGCGAAATGCCGCACGATTGCGGCAAAGGCGAGAGATGGATTCGGGACAGCGACAAGTGCTGGTCCATCAGTCTTGAAATCGTAACTGACTGGAACGATCACCGCACCAGCTTTCGTGGTGAGGAAATGCGGTAGATATTTTTCGTTTCCGAGAAAGCTGATTTCTTCGAACCCTGCTGTATCAAGCGCGGCCATTCCGGAAAAACGAGAACTCGCCTCACCGCAAATGATGGTTCCATCAATGAGGTTGGCGAGTTCGGATAGACTTAGGCTGGTTGCCAAAGTGGTAAGCGTGAGGAGTTAGGGTTTTTGCTTAAGGATTTGGAGTGGTTTTCTTATCCTTGTCGGAAGTCTTTTTATCATCAGCTTTTTTATCAGGGGCAGGTGCGTCTTTGTTGAGGACTTTCAGAAGGCTGGCGGTGATGTCCATGGAGTCCTTGCTGTAAAGAACCACAGGGACCTGTGAAGTGCTGGTCCCGGATTTGTCGAGGACTAGATCGTAGTTATCAGCCTTGGATTTTTCTTCGACCAATTTGCGAATGTCTTCGAGAATGGATTTCATGCGCTCAATCATATTTTGATTCAGTGCTTCGGTGCGACGTTGGATGAATTCACGGCGCTCTTTATCGAGCTGCATTCCTTCTTGCTGCTGCAATTTGAAATCTTTGGCGATGCTTTGCTTCTTGGACTCGTTGACCGATGGATCCTCGACTTGTTTTTTGAAGCTCTCGAGATTTGCTTCGATTTCACGGATGCGAACGAGGCGATCTTCATTGAGTTGGTTGATTTTCGCACGCTCAACGTTGATTTGTTCCTGAGCTGCGTTGGTTAGGTGGTATTGCTTAAATAGCTCCTGCATATCTACAGTGGCGACTTTAAGATTTTGAGCGCTGGCTCCAGAAATGAGGGAGGTAGCGAATGCGATAGTTAAAAAACGTTTTAATAATGTCATATCAATGAAGGGTGCGAATGGTTTCGCGCGCAGTTTGGGCGGAAATTTTGCTTACGTCAACAGGCATGAACCGATAATCCGCAGTTTCAACCGCGAATAATCGGTGAAATCCTACTTGGCGGTGACTTTGAGGATGTCAGTGGTGGGGTTGGCATCTACGGGGATGATCCATCTGAAGTCGACTCCGTCAGAGACGATTTGGTTTCTATCTTCAAAGGTAATTTTGGCCCCGCCTGTGACGGCTACTTGGAATTCGGTGAAATCATGGGCTTCTGATTTCATGCTGAGACTTTCCACGCCAGTGGGCATATCAGAGCCAAAGTTTGCTCCTTCTGCGAAATTGTAAGACTTTCTTGAGCCGGATTTGATGATTGTCTCGAATTTATCGCGTCTGACGCGTTGATCAAAATTTTTGGTTTCGGCCACAGTGCGGGTTGCGTCTTTCGGATAAGGTCTCAGTCCCATGAAGATGGCGACGTTTAGAGGGTTGGTGAGTTTGCCTTTGTCGGTGATTTTTCCAGAGATGCTGAAACCCTGTTTATCTGGAGTGATGGTGATTTCAAAAGTAGCTCCTCCCGTGACGCTGCCATCATAGGTAAAGGAGTTTTCCGGATTGAAGGAGGCAGTTTGATCGGATTTCAGTGAGTTAGGATCAATTTTCTTGCTGATGAATTTGCCGTCTGATTTGGATTCGAGGATTTCGACTTTAAACATGATTGGATTATTTGTGCTGATGATCTCGCCTCGTTTCGAGAGGGGATGAATCATAGCTTCTCCATCAGGAGTGATGCCGAACTGAAATTTTCGATTTTTCAGAACGATGAAATATTTTTCCCAAGGCTTTTTATCGATGGATGGAAGCTGGGCGGGAACGGCGGGGGTGCATGCGAGTAGAACTGCAAGCACTAAGGGGGAGGACTTAGTTACCTTCATGGCGGTAATATAAAAGACCGTTAATCGATGAGTTGACGAGATAAATTTTCGGGTAGCGTGTGCTGGGCGATCAAACTAGGGAGATACCTGTCCAGATTTCTAAATATTTAACCGCGAATGAACGCGAATCCGATGCATGCGGCTTTGGAAAATGAGTTTTTAGTAAAATGATTTCGATTCCGCCCACAATATGTTCTCACTAACCAAAGATTCACGTTCATTCGCGGTTTTCTTTTTTCTAACTTGATTGCCTGGGTATCGTGTTGGCTTGTGTAAGTTGGGGTTTTTGTTTGCTTAACGAAAGAGAGCGGGTATCGATCTTTGGGAAGATGAACGCGACTGATTTAGCACAATCCGCAATCGATGACACTCAGCCGTCCGCAGGATTGGGTGCGGTTGGTGAATGTTTGTGGTATGCGCGGGTGGGGAAATGGGACAAGGCCCACGATCTTTGTCAGGATTTACCGGGAAAAGCTGGGTCGTGGATTCATGCGTGGCTGCATCGCGAAGAAGGCGATTTGGGAAATGCGGGGTATTGGTATTCGCTTGCTGGTAAAGAAATGCCCAGTAAGCAGGTGAGTTTGGAAGATGAATGGATGGCGATTGCTAATGAACTGTTAGGATAGTTTTATATGGAATTTTTAGAACGCACAGATATCTGGATTTCGCCTTACCGCCTGAGGGCGCGTAGTTTTTTAAATTCCATTTCATCGCGACGTGAATTCGAAGGAGTGTTGATTCGTGTGGGGGATGGTTATGGTTGTATTCATCCATGGCTAGAATTGGGAGACCCGCCGTTAGAAAAATGTTTGGAAGATCTGAAGGGTCGTCGCATCTGGCCAATTGTGAAACGCGCCCTGCGCTGTGCGGAATACGACAATGTGGCTCGCTTGGCTGAGGAGTCATTGTTTGAAGAGATGGAAGTCCCTCGCAGCCATGCGACATTGGTGGATGCAAATGTCAAAGAGCTGGCGCTTGCTGTGGAAGCAGGGTTCGAAATGGTGAAGATCAAGGCAGGTCGGAACATTTCTGTGGAAACGCGTTTTCTGGAAGAAATGTCAGTCGAGTATCCGGCACTGAAATGGAGAATTGATTTCAACGAACTGCTCGATCCCGATGGGGCGGAGAGATTTCTCAGTAGTTTATCAGATGTGGCAAAACGCAAGATTGATTTCATTGAGGACATCTGTCCGTTCTCGGAAAGTGTGTGGGCAGAGTTATGGAAAAAACATCGTGTGCAGTTGGCGGTGGATAGAGAATCGGGTCCTCATCGCATTGCGGCGCAGTGCATGGTGATCAAGCCGGCCGTGGACGAGCCATATTTGTTAGGCGAGGCGGCGATCATGAACTCGCAGCGTGCGGTGATCACGAGTTACATGGATCATCCCTTGGGGCAGGCATTTGCAGCATGGGAAGCCGCGCGAACCGAGTTGATTTTTCCAGGTCTCATCGGGACTTGCGGGCTGCAAACGCATCATCTTTTTGAAAAAGATGTATTCACTGAGAAGTTGGGCGTATGGAAATCGGATTTCAAACTACCGGGTGGCACGGGCTTGGGGTTCGATGATGAACTTGCCGCCCTGTCCTGGATGAGTTTATGATTCAGGAGTCACGGAGATTTTTTGCAATGGATTGTAGTTCATATTTATCGCAGTCGTTTTGGGATAATCCTACGAACTGCGTCGTGGGCGGAGGTTTGGATGATATTCCGGATCTGGAGACGAACGGGGGTGCTGTCATTTTCAAAACATCAGGAAGCACTGGAACACCGAAATGGGTGGTGCATGAAAAGCAGGCGATGCTGGTTTCAGCTGAGGCGGTGAATGGATGGATAGGCGTGGATCCGAAATCCAAGGGGGGGCTTGCGTTGCCTATAGATCATGTGGGTGGGTTTGCGATTTTGGCACGGGTGTTTCAGGCGGGTTGTGGTTTGGCTGAATTTGATGGTAAGTGGGATGCTGGGAAATTTTATCGATGGATTTCTGACGAGGGAGTGACTCATGTTTCTCTGGTTCCGACCCAAGTGCATGATTTGGTCGCAGTAAAGTTGCAGGCACCCGAAAAGCTTCGGGCTGTTGTGGTGGGCGGCGGGCGTTTGCCTGAAACGTTAGGCCAAGCAGCGCGCGATCTCGGTTGGCCAGTGTTGGCGAGTTATGGAATGACCGAGGCAGGATCTCAGATCGCCACGCAGTCGATGAGTGATTTATCGAAACCGTTTTGCGAGGGGGATTTTGAGATTTTATCGATCTGGCAGGTGGAAAGCGATGCGGACGACAGGTTGAAAATATCAGGCGAGGCTTTGTTTCGCGGTTATCTGTTTCAAGAGGAAAACGGTGTGAGATTTGAGCCGATTTCATCGAGATCATTTCTAACAAATGACCGTGGGATAATTTCAGGAAATCATCTCAAACCTCTCGGGCGGATGGATGCTTTGGTAAAAGTGCTTGGGGTGTTGGTGGATATTGAGGCAGTTGAGCGACGCTTTCTCGAGATTTCCTCAGGTCGGATATCTCCGGAAAAATTTGCGGTGATTGCGTTG
>CAMCYT010000157.1 GCA_945885485.1 Prosthecobacter debontii | reverse complement strand
ATTTCGAGGAACGACTGTGGATCGAGCGATGCACCACCGATGAGAGCGCCGTCGATGTCTGGGCAGGCCATGAGTTCGGCGGCATTGTCGGGTTTGACGGAGCCGCCGTATTGGATGCGGATTTTGGCGGCGGACTCGGAGCCGTAGAGGTCGGCGATGAGTGAGCGGACGAAGGAGTGGGCTTCTTGGGCTTGTTCGGAGGTGGCGGTGACGCCGGTGCCGATGGCCCAGACGGGTTCGTAGGCGATGATGATGTCTGAGAGGTCTTTTTCGGAAACATCTTTGAGACCTTCGGTGACTTGGGTGCGTAGGACGAATTCGAGTTGTCCGGCTTCGCGTTCGGCGAGGGTTTCACCGATGCAGAAGATGGGTTTCAAATTGGCTTGGCGGGCTTTCTTGATCTTGGCGTTGATGACCGCATCGGTTTCGCCATAGATCGCGCGGCGCTCGCTGTGGCCGAGGATGACGTAGTGTATAAAGAACTCGCGAAGCATGAGCACGCTGACTTCGCCGGTGTAGGCGCCGGAATCGAACTGCGAGCAATTCTGTGCAGCGATGCCGATGGAGTGTGCGTTTTTTCCCGGATTGGAATGATGAAGGGTATCGGCAAGTTTAGGCAAAGACAGGAAAGGCGGCGCGATGACGATGTCTGCGGAGATGTTGAGGCCTTGGGTTTTGGAGAGAAATGATTTGATGAAGTCCTCGGTTTCGGAGGCTCCTTTGTTCATTTTCCAGTTGGCGGCGAAGATTGGCTTGCGGGACATTTTTTTGTTAAACGTTATTTGTTAGAGATTGAGAATTATGCTTCGCTGAGAGCGGCAACGCCGGGGAGGGTTTTGCCTTCGAGGAGTTCCAAGGATGCTCCGCCGCCGGTGGAGATGAAAGTCATTTTGTCGTCGAGGCCGAACTTGTTGACGGCTGTGACGGAATCTCCGCCGCCGACGATGGTGGTGGCATTGGATTTTGCCATGGCTTCGGCGATCGCACGAGTGCCTTTGGCGAAGACTTCGATTTCAAAAACGCCGACCGGGCCGTTCCAGATAATGGTTTTGGCTTTGGCTATTTCGGTTTCGAATTCGCCAATCGCGACGTCGCCGATGTCGATGCCTTCCCAGCCTTTTTCTACGCCACCGCCTTGGCCGTAAACGCCGGAGAGTTTGGTGGTTGCACCGTCTTTGAATTCCTGAGTGACGCGGGTATCGGCAGGAAGGAGGAAATCGACGCCTTTTGCTTTGGCTGTCTCAAGGATGCTGAGCGCGAGCTTGAGTTTGTCGGTTTCGACGCGGGAGTCGCCTGTCTCGTAGCCTTGGGCTTTGCGGAAGGTGTTGGCCATGGCGCCACCGATGAGGAAGGCATCGGCCTTTTCCATGAGGGCGGTGATGACTTGGATTTTATCAGAAACTTTCGATCCGCCCATGATGACGAGGAAAGGACGCTCAGGGTTTTGAAGTTTGACTTCGAGGTATTCGAGTTCGCTCTCGATGAGGAAGCCCATGGCGGAAATGGGAATGAATTTGGTGACTCCCTCTGTGGAAGCGTGGGCGCGGTGGGCGGTGCCGAACGCGTCGTTGACGAAGATTTCGGCGCTGCCTGCGAGGCTTTTGGCGAATGCGGAATCGTTGGCTTCTTCTTCGGCGTGGTAGCGGGTATTTTCGAGAACAAGCACTTGGCCGGGTTGGAGATTTTTGCGGAGTTCAGCAGCTTCTGCACCGATACAATCCGGAGCGAGCTTGACTTCTTGACCGAGGATTTCACCCAAGCGTTTCGCGGTGGGTGCGAGAGTGTATTTTGGATCGGCTTTGCCATCTGGGCGACCCATGTGGGAGCAGAGAACGAGTTTTGCTCCGCCTTTGAGAAGATGTTTGATCGAAGGGACCGCCGCTTGGATGCGAGTGTCGTCGGTGATTTGTCCGTCTTTGAGCGGGACGTTGAAATCGACGCGCATGAGGACTTCTTTTGCGGAAACGTCGAGGTTGCGGATGGAAAGCTTAGGCATGGCGGGGAGATGCACTAGGCGGGGGTGAGTGTCAAGACTTGGAGAGCCGCGTCTCCGACCGGCTTATTTGAAGGGGAGTTCTTAGTTAGCTGTGCGTATAGGTAGGGTGCCATCGCCGAGGGCACCGCGCGAAGCGAGAAGGCAGAGAAATAGTAAATACTCATTCTTTACTCCCCGCTTCGCGCGGCGCTCTACGGCGAGAGCGCCCTACCTGTTGTAGCCTTGCTAAATCTACTGATGGACCTTCACAACCACTTCACTTCCGGCGGCATGGTGACGAATTGGCCGTCGATGCAGAACGGTTTACCATCGAGCGTGACTTTTGAACCTTCGCCCAAGCTAGCGATGAGATCCCAGTGGAGGGCGCTTTTGTTGCAGTTTCCGGTTTCTGGATAGCCTGCACCGAAAGCAAGGTGGAAGGAACCGCCCATTTTTTCGTCGAAGAGAATCTGTCCGGTGGGTCTGTCGATCGCGCGGTTGGTTCCAAAGGCGCACTCGCCGATGCGGCGTGCACCATCGTCTTGATCGAGCATGGAGATGAGAAAATCCTGGCCTTCATCTGCAGTGACATCTGTGGCGCGGCCGTTTTTCATGACGACTCGTGCGTTGCGGACGGCGTGGCCTTGGTAGACGCAACGTTTGTCGAAAAAAACCACGCCATCGGCTCCGCCGTTTGGAGCGTTGAGATTGGGTCCGGAGTAGACTTCACCATCGGGGAAGTTTTTCCGCCCCGGGCTGGAGAGCCAGCGTGCACCACCGATGTTGACTTTGAGGTCGGTCCCAGCGGGGGTTTGGAAATGGAGTTCGCTGCCGGTCATGAGTTGCTCGGCGAGCTGGCACTGCCAGCGATCGAGCTCCTGCCAGAAGGCAACGGGATTTTCCTGATTGAGCTGACAAGCGCGGACCACAAAGTTGCAGTAATCGTTCAAACTCATCCCTGCGTCTTGGGCGTAGGCGTTGGTTGGGAAAAGCGTGGTGGTCCAGAGCAGGGGTTTGAGCGTGGAATCGATCGATGGATCATCGGCCACGGCGGCGCGTTGGAAAAAGATTTCGCGGTTGGCTCCGTCGGCACGCGCGGCGCGTTGAGTGACTTTGGGATCGAATTTATCCAGGGCGCGCAAGTTGTTAGATGCTCCGATGTTGATCGATGCGTCGATGGTATCTATTTCAAGGCGAGCAAACGGACTTGTCCAATCGAGCTGTTGTTCGTTGGCGAGTTCGTAAAACGCCTCGCCGAGAAATTCGGGTCTGCAATTGACCATGGGTAATCCACCGGCGATCAGGACTTTCCTGTAAACGGCTTCGAGTAAGCGTTCGGCACTGGGTTGGGCATTGATGCGCACAATCTTACCGGGCTGAATGTCGGTAGCGTGTTTCACGAGCACTTCGGCCCAGCGATCGAGGTGGAGTTGATTCAACATGCGCTCCAGTAAACGCTTCGGGGGGATTTGTCACGTCTTGGGAATATGGAAATTGACCACAGAGACACAGAGAACACAGAGGCTATGAAACAGGGCCTTAAAGTGTTTCGCATTATTTTACGAAATCTCTGTGTCCTTTGTGTCTTTGACTCAGGAATTAAGAATTTGTTCGTCTATGTCCGTTTCACTCCCATTGTGGTTCAGAAATGGACCTAAAGCATCGAATCGAAAGCGGCTTCGTCTAGGGTTTGGACGCCTAATTCTTTGGCTTTGTCTAGTTTTGAGCCGGCGGATTCTCCGGCGAGGAGGTAGTCGGTTTTTTTTGAGACGGAACCGGAAACTTTGCCACCGTGGTTTTCGATGATGGTTTTGAAATGGTCGCGATCTTGGGAGAGTGTGCCGGTGATGACGAAGGTTTTTCCGGTGAAGGGGAGTTTCGGGGCTTCGGCGGGATTTGGTGAATAGTTGTTAGACTCCGGATTGATCTTGAGCTCAGCGAAGCGTTGAAGGGTGTGTTGCCCAGCTTCGGAGAGGAAAAAGGAAAGGATGGATTCCGCTACAGCGCGGCCGACGTCGCCGGTGATCGCGTAGGGTTCGAGGGCGGGGTTTTTCTTTTTCGCGTCCGGGCGGGTGTCGTTGAGTAACTCGGTGAGAATTTCAGAATTTGGTATATCTGTTAGATTTTGGTGGAGTCGTGAAAGTTCTTTCGCAGCGGATTCGCCGAGTTGGCGGATGCCCATGGCGAAGAGCCATTTGTTCAGGGGTTTGGCGCGGGCGGCTTCGAGGGCGGCGATGACTTTTGCGGCGTTCTTTTCACCGAAGCGGCGGGGGGCTTCTTCGGTGCCTAGGTTGAGGTTTGCTAAAGTTTCCTCAGTGAGGGAAAAGAGGTCTAGTGGGCTTTTTGCATGTCCGTGGCGGACGAGGGCGTCGGAGACGGTTTCGCCCAGCCCTTCAATATCGAGGGCTTTGCGAGCGGAAAAGTGAGAGATTGATGTAACAGCTTGGGCGGGGCACTCGAAGTTTGTGCAGCGCCATGCGACAAACCCTTCTTCCTGGGTGATGGGTGCGTGGCAGGAAGGACATTTTCCGGTAACGAAATCGTAGAGCGAAAAGGTGGACTTCGATGAATCGGGATCGATGACTTTAACGATGGCGGGAATGATTTCCCCGGCTTTTTCGACGAGGACTTTGGCGCCGATGTAGATGCCTTTTTTGGTGATCTCGTCTTGGTTGTGGAGGGTGGCCCGGGATACGGTTGAACCGGAGATGAGAACGGGGGTCAGCTCTGCGACAGGTGTTAGAACACCGGTGCGACCCACTTGAATTGAGATGGTGTTGAGGGTAGTTTCCTGTTGCTCGGGGAGAAATTTGTATGCGGCGGCCCAGCGTGGAGCGCGGGAGGTGGCGCCGAGTTCCTCGCGTTCGGTGCGGTCGAGGACTTTGACCACGACTCCGTCGGTGGCGTGGTCGATTTCGTGGCGGTGCTGGCTGTAGAAGCGAATGCCGGTGAGGAGTTCGTCGAGGTTGTGCGCGATGCGGACGGGTTGGTTTCGGGGAATTGTAAAGTTATCTAACAGATTGTGGAAATCGGTTTCGGAATCGAGATCGTCGCCATCGTATGCGCCTAGGCCGTGAGCGAGGAAGGCGAGAGGACGTTGGGCAACGATTTTCGGATCGAGTTGTTTCAATGTTCCGGCAGTGGCGTTGCGAGGATTGGCGAAGGTGGGAAGACCAGCTTCGTCGCGTTCTTCATTCATCGCAGCGAAGGCGGAGTTCGGCATGAAAATCTCGCCACGGATTTCAAGGATCTCAGGGATTTTGAAATTTGAATGTTGAAATTTGAATATTTCTCCCTCCTTGAGGACTTGGAGGTCGATGGGGATGAGTTCGCCGTCGGAAGATTTGATGAGGTTTCCGGTGTGTGCGTCGGCTACATCCACGCCTGTGAGTGGGTGGAACCAGCGGTTGTGGCCTTTTGATTCGTAGCCTTGATCGAGGAACCAGTTGGCGATTTCCTCCGAGGTGGGCTCGGTGCCGTCCACGTAAGGCTGAGAAATGACGAAGGCGGGGCCTTGTTCGGTGAGGATGATGCCATGGAACCAGATGTCGTCACCGAAGATGTGGTTGCAGGCGATGATGTTTCGCAGGTAGCGAATGCTACCCTGTGATCCGAAGTTTGGAGGGAGGGTAAATTTGACGACGCGGATATATTTTTCCGCGAAAAATACCGTGTGCTCGGATTGTCCGGCTAGTTTTTTCCAATTTTCTGTGAGGCGAGTAAGGCTCTGAAGGTCGAGGAGTCGACCAGTTTGAGCTCCCCATTCAAGAATGGATTCGGTTTCACGTCGGATCCGTTGCGCCACATTGTCTCCATGATTTCTTGCGGAGTCTTCTTGGAGCCTTCGAGCCAGGCTTTGTGGCGAGCCTTGCGAAGATACTGCGGGGAGAGCGGCATTTTCTGTTCGGTGTTCATAGCTATTTTCATAAGGTAGGATGGATTCGAAGTCAACTCCACTGGAGGGAGATGAGATTTTGTAATCGGCGGGGTCTTCTGCGAGGCCGTCGGATGAGATGGCCTGTGGGGAGAAGATGATCTCGGATTCTGTGGGGTGGGATGAAAGTGTTAGTGGAATGTTGCGGATGGTGCGGACGTTTTGAGTGACGTCGTCGCCGGTGGTGCCGTCGCCGCGGGTGGCGGCGTATTTGAGATTTCCGTTTTCGTAATACAA
>CAMCYT010000156.1 GCA_945885485.1 Prosthecobacter debontii | reverse complement strand
CATGAAAAAGACCCTGATCTACATCTGTGATGGCATTCATCCGGATTTCGAGCACGCGATCCGTCGTATGAAAACCCCCGACGATTTTCACCAAATCCTCCTTTCCCACCTCGATCACGATCTGCCGCTGCCCGAGCTTCCCTCTCGCGATTCCCGCATGTTTTGTGGATTCGAAAATCTACTATGATTTTTTTAAAAAATACTTCCTATCCTCCAGTTTTTAGCATACTAACAAGTCCGTAGTTGCTGGGTATATACCACAGGAGCTCTTGAATGCTGTCCAATTTACTGTCCAATTCCCCATCTGAAACCCGATTATACTGTATGAAATTCCCACGAATTCTCTCTCTGCTCTTAGGGCTTTGCTTCGCCTTATGCGTCAATTTTTCCCATGCACAACTCGTAGATGTTTCTCCCCCTGGCACGACACCGGGACCTTTAACTGATGTGAACCTTGGACTGGTTGCCCCACCTGCGGGAGGCTCGTTCTATAAAAACGCCCAAGTCACAGCTGATCCGACCACCATCACAGTTCCGAATTCATTCGCGCCTTTCGGTAGTAGGCCGATAACTGACAAAACCGGTGAAGACGGCTCGGTCTCGTTTCGCGATATCAACGGTGTGATCATCTGGGTCGACAATCAAAACCGTGCCGTTCTCATTCCAAATTCCTCATCCGCAAAAACCCTTTACGTATCTAACTCGGAATGCGTGCTTTGGCAGAACCGCTACGATGCAACATTCAATACTCTCGGTTCGGAATCGGAAGTCGTTATTCATCGTCGTAACCTTGTAGGTCAGGTTGTATCCACCGTCGTTCCTTCGATTATTGGCACCTTGTTAGACACAGCTCCCGTCACGCGCACGCCTTCGGGCTACTCGCTTGTGGCCGCTCGTCAAAACTTGGATACGAATCATTATCAAGACTTTACCCAATACCGCATTACCTTGGATGGTCAGCTTCAAACCATTGGCTCTTATACGATCGATCCGGTGATTCTGGTTGGTGATACCCCGATGTATGACAACCTACTGAATGCTGTGACAACAGCGACCGCTGCTGACGGCTCGATGGTAATTGTCACGGGGGACCGAGATTTACTATGGGTAACATGGGAAGCTGGCCAAGAAGACATATTTCATATCTTCAATCTCCCCATCGGTGTAAACGCGATTTATGTAACTAACAATCGCTTACTCGTCTACACGGGAGATGAGATTGTCGACTACAGCAAATCAGGAAATGATGTCCCGCTCGAAACCTTGCACGCGGTTCCTGTAGGAACCACAATTCTACAGTTCGACACCTTTACGGTTCCGGGTGACCAGATTCTGATCTACGGCGTAGATGGTCTGGACCTACAGCTTTATACGATTGACGGCGGGTTCATCGCTCTGGGTCTGCCACTTGCCTTGCCAGCTTCCATTAATACTGTCGCTCCTCGTGTCCGAAACACAAAAGATGGATCTCTCCTCGTTCTTTCCTCCGGATCTCCCAGAATTATGTGGATCAAAGGCACTGTGGATTTTGGCACAGGAGCGATCAACGGACTCGACTACGTCACTGAAATCCCTCTCAGCTCCGAAGGCGCTCCTTTGTTTGTGTCCAATCAAGAGTGCGTCGTTTGGATGAATGCCTCATCTGCCCTTACTCCTCAGGGTGATGTAGCTCCTGCCGTAATCTCACACTTTGAAGATTCGGGCGGTCCACTTGCACTTGTGAAAACGGACATCACGCCTCCTATTATCGGTAGCCACGTCGCATCTCCTCCAATCTTTACCCCAGATCCTAAATCCCAAGGCTGGTTCATTACCATCTTCCAGCGCTCTTCCAATTTCTCTGCGGACATCCGCACCTATCGCCTGCAAACCCTCGAAGCAACCGATAGCGATGGCGACGGCTTATTCGACTGGCAAGAAGATGCCCTCAGCACGGATCTTTACAATGCCGATACCGACGGCGACGGCCTCTCCGATGGTCGCGAAGTCTTCCCGTTCTACCTAGTCAATGGTGGATTTACCTATGAACAAGCAAAAACCGATGCGCTCAATCGCGGAGGCATACTTGCCGTTCTCGAAACAGAAATTATTCGCGTCGGCGCAGAGCGCACCATCGGTAGTCTGGCGACAGGTAACTCCTACTGGCTTGGCGGCAAGGGCTTCCTGGAGCCGATTTTTGGATTTCCTAACAATCGCAGGTATCGTTGGATTTATGACGGCTTGGTTGCCGCCGCCAACACTGTGATCGCAACTCCGCCCTGGGCTACAGGCTTCCCAACAACCGCTAACGGCGCAGATTCGATCGCGGTCAACTCAAGTTACGAATGGACCGTATTGGCTCCGACCAGACTCAACAACTATCTATTCCAATTCATCGGATCAAACCCAAGGAAGCCGGATACAGATCTAGACGGCATCAATGACGATGACGAATACTTCAATGGCAATGATCCTACCGCTCCAGATAGTTTCTCAGGAGTTCCTGACCTTCCAGCTCCTGCGGGTCCTGTTCCTTTTAGCACTGCGGCAATTGCCACCAAATATTACGGTCTCGTCTATGACCCAGAACAAGGTCACGTTGCAAGCATGACCATGCAGGTCAGCATCAGGCGTGCTTTTAGCTATAGCTACCAGGGGTTGCTCAGCACGACTAGAGCTAGTGGACGTGGCACGTTCACAAACGATGGCAAGTTCAGCGGCGTAGGCGGCCCAACCGGTCTCTCGGATGTCATTTCCGTAAATATGCAATACGTGGAGCAGTCACCCGGCGTGTGGATCATCCTCGGTGTCATGGAGCGCTCTTCTGGAGAATTCCTTGGCTTCGAACTACGCAGGGCGAAATACAACGGCAGAACCAATAAATATCCGACGCCAACCAAATACACCATGGCGCTGCCTTTGGCTGATTCCGTCCTATCAGAGCCGCGTGGTGACGCAGCTATAACAGGCACAATCAGCGCCGCAGGATTGACCGCATTCAACGTGTATTTGTCCAACAACGCACGCGTCACCTACAGCGCTCCTATCCTCGATGGAGAACTCCTGGCGATGAATGCGCTTTCAGCTTCACTCAACAAACCCGTTTTGATTGGTCCGGTGAACATGGCCTCGGCTCGCCCTTCCCTCCATTACGAAGGCACGTTGCGACTCTTCGCACAAGCAGCAGTTATCAGAGGTCAATTCATCAGCGGAATCGATCAAAAACGTTTGGTCAATGGCTCCAGATACAGCTCTCCTTCCAGCGGATTCTTCCCAATCAGTGGCATCACAGCGACAAGTTTCAATACCCGTTACAATCTCATCGGTGGTGATTTTGGTGGAGTCATTAAAATTGGAACTTGGGATCTCAACCATCGGATCTCTATTCCGATGACGCCGACAGATAGAACAACCGCGACATTCGCGTCGACCACGGGTTTGCTTGCCTTGTCTCACACACGCACGGACGCAACCAAGAATTTGTTCAACGCGACGGCAAAAGGCTATGCTGTAGCCCTTCAGCGCCCCAAACAAATTCGTGGTTATTACCACCATGCAGTAACAACGGGTCAATTAACCGTCACGAAAAATGACGGCACCACCCCAGCTATCACAACCATCTCTCCGGTTGCCCAAGCGGTGCCGGTTACCTTCTCGGAATACTACGTCCAAGTTGTCACTCCTGGTGATTGGGAGGTGCGCCTTCCTAGTGGGCCAGTAATTATCTCAGAGGTAACAACAACTGATCCAGTCACCGGAGAAGTAACTGTGGCAGAGGTCGAAACACCATGGGTCTCTGCAGAGATGGTCTCGGGTGGAGTTCCTGACCCAGTTACTGGCCTGATTGGTCTAAAAGGCTCAGGCAACGGAGTGGTGAAAATCACCGTCCAAGAAAATACCACAAATCTTTGGTTCTACTCGAATGTTGAAATCGCCGGTATCAATCACAAGATCACTCAGGATTACACAGTAAGACGCTAATTTTATCCCAAAAGCACATCATCCATTTCTCACGAGGAATGGATGATGTTTGCTTTTAAGGTCTAGCGTTCCAAATATTTCACGATGAAGAAGCAAAGAACCAAACTCATTCTGATCGGTTTATTGTTGCTGATTTCTATCTGGTTCGCTTGGCCAGAGACAAAGCAGACATCTGCTCAATCCCAACCAACAACAAGCAATCTATCCAAAAATACTCAGAAGGGGATAGGCTGGCACTCATTAGGTTTTGGTGAGAAAACCCCCCAAACTCATCCTCAAAACCGTCCAGGTTCTTCAGCTGACTCGGCATCGAAACGTATTGATCGGCTGATTACCCATCAAACACTTAGCAACCAAGAAGTCGCCACACAATTACGTGCGATTGCACAGGACAAGCGCATACCTGAAAATGTGAGAGCGGAGGCGCTTGGACACGGCGTACTATTGAATTTAGCCACATTTGTAGATATGGCTGCGGATACGCAACTGCCCAAAGATATGGCACAAGATCTTCTACACCATATCATTAACGAAAACCGTGATCCCGCTCTCCAAATACGGGCTTATATTGAATTTTTGAATCATTCATCTCAGGAGATAAGAGAACAAGCCAAGGATAAACTCTCATTTATCTTGGAAGACGATGACCGCCAAAACGATGAAGCCACCCTGCTCCAGATGGCAGATGCCAAGCTCAAGCAGATTCAGGCTGAAAAGCCACAAGGAGAATAATTCTAGAGATTATCGCGCCGTTAACGATTATTCGATTTACTTTTATCGCCTAACAGAAAAAACTACGTGCGACCAAGCGCGTTCACATGCCCCCCTGTGTATCCAAAACGTGTCGGAAGACTTCTGCTCTTTCGGCATTCAGCCTCATCGAGTTACTTGTAGTAATGGCGATAGTGATGATTTTGGCAGGGATCGCCGTTTCGGGGATATCGAATTCGTCTCATCAAGCGCGAAAAACATCACGTGAGATGGTAAAAACACATCTTCAACAAGCCCGTGCCCATGCGATCGCTACGCGTAATTCAACGGCATTAATCATACCTGTTAGAGAAAGCGGAAAATCTGGCCTCCGCTCGATGTCATTGATTGAAGTAGAAAAAATCGATGGCCGTTATCTACCGATAGATAATGAAAGCAGCGGTGTAGGACCGCTTCAGCGCTGGACAACACTAGCTCAAAATTTTCACTTCGTTACAAAATTCATGATCGAATCAGATCAATCCACCGTGGTGGATCAGGTAAAAACATTAACCATTCATCAGCGTGGAGTGGAAATGAAGTGTCACATGATCGTCTTCGGCTCAAACGGACAAATCATCTATCCATCTTCCAGTGCGCCAATTCATATCGCCATTGCACAAGTGGCGCGAAATGGAAGCGCCTTTCGAATAAGTGAGATGTCAAATCAGACGCCCATGTTTGATCTGCTTCTGGTAAATCGCCTAACAGCTAATGCTCGAAATATCACACCATGATTACGAAACCAGATATGAAGTTAATGCTTAAAAGCGGTATGACGCTCTCAGAGGTCGTGATCGCGATCGGCATTATCGCTTTCAGTGTTCCTTTGATCGTTGCGGCAACTGGTGGGGCGCATCATTCACGTCAAGCAGCAGATGCCGATACGCGCTCCGCATGGTTGGTGCGTGATGTGCAACGAAAAATCATGAGTGAGTGGGCAGAAGCCATGAAGCCATCCGGTTATGAAATCACATTTCCCTTTCCATCCGCAGATACGCCAGAGGTTGCGATGGAATTAAGATATAAACAGGATGGAGCGCTACTTGTTGAAGACGCGGATCAAGCTACTTATCTCGTAAAGGTCGAGGCAGAACCATACCTGCCTCGCTTGAATCAATCCAAAGCGTCTTCGCTCGCACGGGTTTCGATCCAAATTCAATACCCGGCAAAAGCATCACCGAATAAGCGCAAGAAATTGACTTATCAATTTATCAGCACGCGCGATGGAATTTTATGAGTGACCGAAATTCATTGCAAAAAACGAGGTCCAGAGGTTTCACCTTGATCGAGATGTTGGTAACGATGGCAATTTCATCCGTGCTACTCGTGATCTTGGGCGCAATCGTCACTCAAAACACAGATGGTTACGCGCTCACACAGCGTTCCGTAAATCACCTCTCTCAAGCGCGTGCATTTCTACAGATTTTTGATTCCGAGCTTTCCCTTCGTATACCCAAGACGGCACTCATACATCG
>CAMCYT010000155.1 GCA_945885485.1 Prosthecobacter debontii | reverse complement strand
AGTGACGGTGACTTTGCTTAAAGGTTTGGGGAGGACGAAGCGGTCCCATGAGTAGAGCCGCCAAGCAGAGCTGTATTGGATGTGTATGGGAATGATGTCCGAGCCGGTAGATTGAGCGATTTTCAAGAGGCCCGGCTGGATTTGGTAGCGGGGGCCTTTGGGGCCGTCTGGGGTGACGCAGACGTCTTTGCCTTCTTGGATGGCTTTTTTCATCCCAATCAATGCGGCGACGGCGCGGCGAGATGATGAACCGCGGATGGAGCCGATGCCGAAGGCTTCCATGGCTGTGGAGAGAGTGGTGCCATCTCTGCTGGCGCTTGTTAGAACTACGGTTGAGCGGTTTTTTCCACCGGTAAGTCGCCAAATAGGAGGCATAGTGAATATGCGATTGTGCCAGAGCGCGAAGATGACGGGTTTGGGGTCGATCTCAGGTTGGACGATGCCGGAGTGACCGTTGACGTTGTAGCGGAGGGTCATGCTCCAAAGTTTCATTGCAAAAGCAGCGACGTGACCCAACACAATAGAGCTGCGTGAGGTCTTGATGGAGGCGCTTTTAGAAGACGGCATTAGCGGAAAATCCAGCGAAATTATAAGTTAATGATTTTACAAAAATCTACGTAGGCAGCATTCCATGAATCGATTTCTTGCGGGGAGTAGATTTTAAAATCGAAGGATTGGCGAATGAGTTCACGGCCTTCGTTGAAAGAATTAATTTCACCGGTGGCGAGCATTTGGGTGATGATGTTACCACAGGAAGTGGCTTCGATAGGGCCGGCTTGGACCTCGATGCCGAGTGCGTTTGCGGTGGCTTGGCAGAGGGCTTCGTTTTGGATGCCGCCGCCGCCGGCGTTAAGGCGGGCGTAGCTTCTACCCGTGAGTCTGATAATTCGTTCGTAAACGACGCGGTATTTGAGAGCGAGAGAATCGGTCGCAACGCGAAGGATTTGGCCGATGGTTTCAGGAACGGCTTGCCCGGATTTTTCACAATACTGGCGGATGCGCTCTGGCATATCGCCGGGTGATGAGAAAGATGCATCATCGGGGTCGATGTAGGCGAAGAAGGGTTGTGCGTCTGATGAGAGTTTGGCGAGCTCGGCATACGAGTAGACTTCGCCTTTGCGATCCCAATGGCGTTTGCATTCTTGGATGATCCAAAGTCCGCCGATGTTTTTTAGGAAGCGCACGGTGTTATCGATTCCGAGTTCGTTGCAGAAACCGTAAGACAGAGCTTCTTCGCTGCGGACGGGAGATTTTTTTTCAACGCCCATGATAGACCATGTTCCGGAGGAGAGCCAGAGCGGCTCGGCCTCGGAGAGTGGGATACCTGCGACGGCGGAGGCGGTGTCATGACATGGCGCGATAACGAAGGGGATGTCGCAGCGGCCGAGGGTGTCTTTGAGTTCGGGGCGGAGGTTGCCGATGACCGTGCCGGGTGGGACAATTTTTCCGAAAATGTTGCGAGGTAAGTTGAGAGCTTCGATCACTTCTTCCGACCATGTGCCGGTTTCCGCGTTGAGGAGTTGTGAGGTGGAAGCGTTGGTTTTTTCAACGCATTGTATGCCAGTTAACCAGTAAGCGAGGATGTCTGGAATGAAAAGAATATTGCGGGCTTGGGAAAGCGCTGAACTGTTTTTTAAGCGCAGGGATAAAAGGTGGAGAGCGCTGTTGTAGAAATTGGTTTTGATGCCGGTGAAGCTAAAAATTTCTTCTTCAGGCATGAGCTCGTGCATTTTTTCCTCAACACCATCGATGCGTGGATCACGGTATTGGTGAGGTGTTCCGATGATTTCACCTTGTCCGTCGAAGAGCCCGAAATCGCAGCCCCAGGTATCGATACCAATCGAGCTGATTTCTTCGCCATGTTGATCTACAGCCTTTTTAATGCCTGTTAGGATTTCGTGGTAGAGGCCAAAGATGTTCCAGTAGAGTCCGGAGGGAATTTCGATGGCTGGATTGTCGAAGCGATGGATCTCGCTTAATTGAATTTTTCCATCGACGAGGTAGCTCGAGATGACTCGGCCGCTACTGGCTCCGAGGTCGATGGCGATACGGACATTTTTATTATCTGGATTCGGCACAGTGGAATTTTGTTAGAGGATGAATGGGGATCTGAAAATTAGATTAATTCGACATCAGTGGCTTGCTCGATGGGTTTGCGCAGGGGATTAAGGATGCCTTGATCGAGGCGGTAAATCCATGAGTGAATGGCGAGAAGTTGTCCACGTTCCCAAGCGTCTTCGACAATGGTAGTGCGTGCGACATGGCGCGCTTGCGAGAGGACGTTGAGTTCGCAAAGGCGATCGAGGCGTTGGTTGTCCTCGAGGGAGTAGAGTTCGGATTTGTGTACGCGGGTGAGGGTACGGATGGGAGCGAGCCAGTTATCGATGATTCCATGACGAAAATTTTCGAGAGCTGCCTGAACGCCGCCGCAGCCGTAGTGGCCGCAGACGATGATGTCGGTGACTTTCAAGACATCGACGGCGTATTGAATTACTGCAAGGACGTTGAAATCGGATTCTTGGACGACGTTGGCGACGTTGCGGTGGACAAATACTTCGCCGGGCGGAAGGCCGGTGATTTGGTTGGCGGGGACGCGGGAATCAGAACAGCCGATCCAAAGATAACGGGGTTTTTGCTGATTCGCTAAGCGGGAAAAGAAGTCAGGATCGCTCTCCCGCATTTTTTTGGCCCAGATGGCGTTGTTTACTATGAGTTTATCAATGCGGTCCATTACTTGGGTTATGCTCAATCAAGTGTCATGGAGACTCCAGAAAAATTATACCGTTTCTTTTTTTTGTGCGGAATCGAACTCATTTTTCGCTGCCTTGCGGCATTCAGCGACGAAGTGGTTGCAGGCTTCCCGACAGAGTAGGGGGATGACGAGGTTTTCTGGGTTATTGTATGGAATACCATTGAAACGGGAGGCTTCGCTGTCATCGAGGGGGGTCTGCTCGTCGAGTTTCCAGAGAATTTTTTTGGCGCAGTTGTGAGCGGGCCCGCAGACTTTTTGGATGAGTTTTTGGGCTCCTTGGTCGCTGATCGTGCCGGCGTAACGGTACATGCCGGTTTGTCTGGCAAGTTTATCTCGGAGGTTTTCGATCGGTAAGGTGCCATCCTGATGTTTTATGAAAAGCGCGGTGCATGCGGGGTAAAACTGATCGAGTGCGCGTAATAAATCCTGCTCGTTATCGAGCGTGATGACCCAACCGCGACGCAGGTTGATCTTTCCTTTGGTGAAACGGTATTCGCCGTCTTCCGCGTAAGTGGAAAGTTCCCGCGACATTTCCGGACCGTGATAATGATCGAGTCCGCCGTAAGCGGGTTGAGTGGCTAAGTCTTCGTCTTCGATGTGAAATAGCGCGTATTCGAACTCGCAGTAATCGCGAAGGATTTGGATTTGGCCGATCTGGTTGACACCGTTACGGATGAGTTTTTTTAAGTGGTCGGCAAGTTTCGGATTGGGGTTCGGCTTGGGAGGTTGGGGCGAATGTTTCGCATCGAAATCGCTGATCTGATCAAGGATGACATCCGCGATGAGAGGTTCTGTGCCGATGGCGGATGAGTAGTAGAGCGTTTTTTCTCTCAGATGATGCGGGTTTTGGCGGAAGACAGCGCGTTGGCTCGCCGCAGGGCCGACCTCTGGTTCTATTCCAAGCATGACTGGAATGTCCTGATAGGAATGCAGACCGTCAGAGATGAAAAAGGGAACAACCACGACGTTTTTGGTTTCCGACATTTTATCCCACTCTGCGATGAACGGAGCTTCCTCCATGTAGGCGTCGGTCACGCATCGATAACCCGCGCCTGAATTGGCGATGAGCTCTGCTTGGTCTTTGATCGCCTTGGTTGAGTTTTGGTTTAAGCCAGTGCCATGTCCGGTGATGATGAGGGTGGTGTCTTTGGGATCGGCATCTGGAGCGACCTCGCGTGCTCGGCGCATAATAAGATCGGTCATTGAACGATGGACTCCGACAGGAAGGCAGTAATGCAGCGTTTTTCCATCACGTATGGTAGTGTCACCGTTTAGTCCGAGTTCGCGTGGAATGACTTCTTGGGTGAAATAACCTTCGCTGATAAAATCTGGGACGATGTATACCTCGGGAGCATCGATCATGAGCAAGGCCTCGCGCATGGAAGGTTCTTCTTTCCAGAAGCAGACATGCACCTCGGCAAAAAGCTTTCTACTGCGGATTTCCTCAGCATGATCGAAGTAAGGAGTGGAGGAATTCGGGTTCTCGGTCGAGCCATGGCCTATAATAAGCAGGGCGGAGTTTGGTTTCGGAGCGAAAGGCATGGGCAAACCATGGCGAGCTTACGGGAGATTGCAAGTGGGTGAATACTAAGATCTACAAGATAATGGGCAGTCGGGTTCGTGTTGATTTCGGTGTTGATTTCGATTGCCTAGTATCGATACCTTTCATACTTCAGTTATCCCCTTCTGATATGGAGAAAAAGCGCTTGCAAATCCCGAATCCTAAAAAAAACGATAACCCAGTTGTTCGGACGGGAAAAATCGTGGCGTGGGATCAAAAACGGGGATTCGGCTGGTTGGAGTGCGAAGGTGAAAGGTTGTTCGTGCATTTGAGGGAGTTCAAGGGGACTAAAATTATACCGGGATTGAATGTAGAGTTTCCCTTCGTGGTGGGTACTGACATACAGGGGAGGCCGTGTGCGAAGGGGGTCGACGCTTCTTTGGTTAACGGGAGCGTCAAGGTTATGGGCTGGCTGCAGCTAGCAACGCTTTTATTCTGGCCGATTGCGGGAGTTTCGAATCTATCTGAGTTATGGTGGATACCTGCGTCTCAGATGATTATCATCTCAATAGCGACCTATAAGCTTTATGAGTATGATAAGCGCCAAGCGATCGCTTATGGCTGGCGGGTGCCGCAGACGATCATGTATCTCGCCGAGATGGCTGGTGGTTGGCCTGGAGCGTTCATTGCGCAGAGGAGATTACGGCACAAGAGCACGAAGAAAAGCTATCAGTCGATCTTCTGGGGGATTATTCTACTCTATCAAGTCGTGGGTATAGATCAGGTTTTCGACAACATGTTTACTAGAGACCTTTGGAAGGTTATGGGCGAAAGCCGTATCAGCGAAAAGCTGTAGTTTCGGCTTTTGATCGTTTTATTCTGCGGGAGTTTGTGTTACAGAAGTCTTTTCAAGTCTCTGTTTTGAAATCGTTAATCATTTAAAGCGTCATGCTGAACTTTGATCCCTACAATATACTGGCCGGTTTTATTTTTGGCACGATTGGCTGGGGTGCATTCATGTATGGAAAGCGATTGGATCTTTGGCAACCGCGTGCGATAGGAGTGGGGCTGATGGTTTACCCGTATTTTATCACTAACAGCTGGTTACTCTGGGGGGCTGGAGTTGGGTTGTTGGTGCTGCTTTATTTTTATCATCGTGAGTGAGGATTATTAGATGCGCGCTTTGCGTTAAGAGCGTTCTATCAATCCAGTAACCTAACCAAAATCACTTCGCTGGGATTTCGTTGAGCGTGTAGTATGCGTCGGCATGCCAGAGAGCTTGACCGGATTTGGATTTCACGCCGGTAGATTTAAGGTGATGAACGTGACCGCGAACGAGGCCATCAATGGTGAGCCGGATAGATTTTTTATCGGTGGAAAGCTTTGCTGCTTTGATGGTGGGAGTTGCTTGGTCGACCTCAGGTGAGCCGTATTTGCTTTGAAGGATGTAGGTCCATGCTTCCATCGAGTAAGAGGCGGGATCTGAAGCGGATTTTTCATCGACTGGTTCGGTGAAGGTGAGGGTGAAACCATCGACTTCGGCTTCCATAGTAAGAATTTCGAAAGGAGTTTTCCCGGTCCATTTGACGCGTTCGAAGGTGAAAGGTTTGCTGCCGCGTGATGCCCAACCGCGGTTAGATCCACCGGCGAAAAGAATGCCTTTTTTCTGGTCAAGTTTGATGGGGATGAGGCCGGCTTCAAAGCCATCAATCATATGAAACACTGCACCTTGGTAGATGCCGTTGACTTGTTCGAGAAAGACACGTTGGACTTGGGAATGGGTTTGTTCACCGACGTAGACTTGGTTTTTCCATGGGCCAAATTTTCCGTTAGAGAGGTCGGGCTCGATGCCGGTGGGGGATTGGCCGACTTTACCATGAGGAAATACCACGGCGGGTGGAATGTAATCTGGATAGAGTAAACGTTCAGTTAGAACGCGTGAACCGTCTTTAGGTGTTGGAGGCTCGGGGAGGTTGG
>CAMCYT010000154.1 GCA_945885485.1 Prosthecobacter debontii | reverse complement strand
GTCGGATGGAGGTGGCTTAACAGTATGTCTGGCAGCGCATGACCTATGAGGGGGTGGTAATCTGAATGTATGCAGCTGTCTGCCACATCGCTTGTCGCAATGATCGAGCCTTGAGAATCAGAAACTACAACGATCATAGGGACTGACTTGATGACAAGGCTGAGTTGCTTGAAGCGGTCTGCTGCCTGCTCCCTTAGTGTCGCGACGATGACCGCGAGGGTCGATCCAACCACGAAGGTGATCGAGCGAATCAAGATCACTTCCCAGCATTCGAGCCTCAAGCTATAAATGACAAAAAATAAAAGAATACATGCGATTTGGATCACTTCAAGTGATCGGCGAAAAAACGATGCGAGCAATAACCAAAATAAACTTAACATCGGAATGAGCACGACATCATTAATAGTTCGGTCCCAAAAAAAAATCAGCAAGGCGTATAAGATGGAGAATATGTAGAACATACAGGGTAGTTTTTTTAGGGGGGTAGTTTTTGTGCGATATGCTATGCGTGTTCCGACTGTTGTTGATTTTCCCCAACCCATTTCTCTGATATCACTGCTTGGCGTTCACGCCTAAAAGATTCGCAGTCATGATAAATCTCCACTTTGGTTCCTCGGGTGCGATAGGCACCGGCTATCGCCTTCCGTGACCGATGCAGGGTGCTCCAGTAAAGTTCTCGCAGGGTCCCGTGATATCCAGTGCTTTTGCGCCAGCGGTTTCGTTCTTCTGTTGAGACCGCCGTCTGACCTAGATTGCATCCAGTTTGTGTGAAGATTGCAAGCGGCTCGTTCAATACCTGACAGCGATAATTATTGCGTAGTAAAGAGTCGATCCAAATAGCATCAGAGATAGCCCGATAGCTAGTATCAAGAAAATGACCAGTATCAATAATCTTTCTTCGAACAAAGGTGGCCGCTGAGTAAGTTGATAAAAAGCAGGCTCGAATATGACCAGGTAAGGGCTTTATTGCCTGACGATAGCTGATTGGACTGCCATCGGATGAAACGACCACTATGTCGCCGAATAGAATATCCGTCTCTGGGTTCGCCTCAAAATATCTACTGACCTTATTGAGAGTATCTGGAAGATATTGTTCGTCACAATTAAGCCAAGCCAATATGTCTCCACTCGACCTTAGGAAGCCACGATTGATCGCGTCATACATCCCTTTGTCCTTCTCCATCACAACACTGGCGCTGTCCTGACTCGATGACCATTTCTCAAATTCCGCACCCGAGCCTCCGTCGTGAATCAGATGCTCGAGTTCGAAGGATCCAGCCTGATCCGCAACACTTGCGACACACCTCTTGAGATGATCCAGTTGGTTGAAACTGGGTGTAACTATGGAGAATTTCATTAAGGTTGTTTTGTTAACTATCTTACCTTATTTTATTCCATAAGTTCTGGCATATCATGTTTGGGCACATTCGATCTTAGAGTTTTCCTGATGCTTTCGAGCAGCGTAACCTCCCGTTGCTTCCAATCATAAAGATTCGCACAACGTAGGCGACCAGCTTGGCCCATTCGACGGCGAAGCGGCGCATCCAAAAGAAGTCGTTTTGATGCTTCGGCGATAGCATCGACAGTTTGATCCCAGTCCTCAATGGTTACTGCAATGCCGCATTCTTTAGTCACCATGTCTCCGGGACCACCTTTATTGAGACAGATAACGGGTAGGCCGTTGGCCATCGCTTCTAGGATAACAATTCCTCCTGAGTCATGAAGGCTAGGAAAAATAAAAATATCACTGTTTTTAAAGAGCTCCAAAGTCTGTTCGCTTGAAGTAGATCCCTTGAAAGTGACACGATTCTCAATCCCAAGTTTCAGGCAGAGTTGTTCACAGCGCTTGCGGTTGGGACCATCTCCTGCAATGGTGAGTGTCCACGGAATCTCCTTTAGCCTCGCGAGTGCATGCAGCGCTATTTCTTCACCCTTCCACGCGCGTAAGCGGCCAACAAATAACAATTGCGGGCGGATTCTTTCATCGGGTATTGGGGATATTGCATCGCCTCCTACAGAAGCGAATCTTTCTTGATCAAGACCTGCATTGCTTAAAATTTTTACGTTTTTTGCTCCCATTGAGTGGAAGGCCGCAGCAGTCTGAGAATTTGCAGCAAAAATGAGCACGGTATTTTTAGCAAGTCTTCGCATGGACTTGGATTTCTGGCATCGGCGAATGAGGGTTTGCCTAATTAACTCATTTACCCATGAAACAAATGAAAACCGCCACGATATAACTAAGGAGCATGTTTCATGACCACCTACGGGTCCGTAGATGAAGGGTGTATCGAGATCGACTAGGCGTGAATAAATCGTTCCTGCACCCCATGTCACGTGATGAGTGAACAGCGTCCCATCCCTTGCCACTATATTCCTAAATCGATCGTAAACGTGATATTGCCAAAGCTTATAATAAAGACGTGGACCGTGGGTGAAATTAGGTAGCTTGCGCAGCCAAAGCCAACATGAAATCTCGTGAAATTCAACCGTGATACCTTTGGCCTTTAGGTCTTCGAAATCTAGCAGGGTGAATAATTCGGAGTAATGCCCAGCTGAAACGACCGTGACATCGTATTCTTTGGCTATACTTGCCACCGTGGCCCAGCCAATTTCAGCCTCAGAGCTTTGTCTTGGTGCAAAGCTAAATGCACTAACCAAAACTTTTGATCTAGTAGTATTCATTTATTAAGGCAGTTTGAATTTAGGTGGCTGTTACAAACTAGGATTAATCAGCAAAGATGTTATTTGGAGTGTATAGTCTCGGCATTTCTTCAACTTCAGATGGGCTTATCTTCAACAGATGCGCTCTGCTTCCAAACTTATATTGATATTTGCTGTTGGGATTATGGTCTTTTTCTAGGATCAGGATTCTACCCATTGATGCCTCGATCTTGGGGCTCTACGTTCCGCCATGTCTTTTCGTGACGATTATTCAGAAATCGGTTTTCCGAATTTAATTTTTTGGCGCAGGGCTTGTTCGCCTCTACCTACCAATCCGATAGTGGAGCGCAATGTCCGTCCAGACAATGATAGGTTTTTTGTAACAGCACCAAAAACCAGTCGCGAAACCTCGGAGGGATGGCGGACATCGATAGTCGGTTTTTCGCAACCGATGTCCAACCCGAGTATTCTATGTTTGATACAGCAGAGGCTGAGCAAAGCTTGATCGTGGCGATGTCCACGAAAGCTGGGCAGCTCGGCAAGTCCGTCGCAGCTCGGGTCGTCACAGATAAGGGGACGCTGCGCGCAAAGATCCAGCCACTGGCCGACAAAGTCTCGGCTCTTCGCACCCGCCCGCCAGATTGAAAAACTTGCCTGTATTGGGCTTGTCGCATGGATTTCCGGGTGGTCCATTCCGGTTGCAACCAGTGCCGCGCGTTTGGTCCAGACGGAAATCGCTCCATCCCAAGGAATGTACACTCCAGGCATCACGTCCTGCCCTTTTTCTTCCATCCATCGCAGGTAAGGAGCTAACGGCTGATCCAATAATTTGAAAGGGTAAAGGCGGCCAACGTCGCAGTAGAGCACGATGTCGCCGTCGGGGATCTCACGCAATTTCGCGTCGATCACAAAGGGCTTCCATGCCCAGAAGCCGGAGCCACGTTCCTTCAGGGAAATGCCCGCCATCCTGCTTTCAAAGCCTGAACTTTGCAGGCTTTCCGGATTCCATGCCGTGTTCGTGTCGGCCACATGGTTTATCCGTGCGGAAAGCCCGAGGATGATCTGCCGCAGGCGGAAACGCGGGGTGGCATAAGAGACTAAGTGAATTTTCATCCGAGATTCGGTTTTAACTTGCGGAAAGAACCTCCCGGTAGATGCGGAGGTGCTCGCCGGCAATGATGCGCGGGTGGAAACGTTCCAGCGCGGTCTCCCGCGCCTTGGCACCCAGGCGCTGACGTAGCCCGCAGTCCGTGGCAAGGGCTTCGAGAACCGATTTCATGTCGGCAGGCCGGTGGGGATCGAACATCAGGCCGTCAACATCGTGATCAATCAGATCGGGCACTCCGCCTACCCTTGATGCCGCCACCGGCAAACCCGCAGCCATGCCTTCGAGGACCACCATAGGACAGTTGTCTTCGAAGGTGGGTAGTATCACGGCGGTGCTGCGTGCGAATTCCACCGCGAGTTCATCCCTGTTCAGAAAGCCCAGTAACTCAAGGTTTGGAACGGTTTTCAGTTTCTGTTCAAACGCTCTGTAATAATCGCTGCCACGCTCACCGTCGCCCGCAAAGGCGATCGTGCAGCGCCCCGCACTTAGCATGTCTTCACATGTTTCAATTAAGCCTATGGGATTCTTCCGATGGCCTATGGAGCCGACAACCAGGAACCTAGGGATCTCCGGCGGGACAGGCGTGATATTGAAAAACCGACGGTCAACGGCGTTGGGCAGTAGCCATGTCCTCGCGCAGAGCGGTTTCACCAGATCCTCCGTGTAACGGGAAATGGCGACAACTCCGTCGGTTTTTCTTAGACAAAACCCTTCCAGCGCCGCCGCGATTTTGTAATAGAGCTGGTGGCTGTGTTCTCGTCGCTTTGCATGCACGCGCATGTTGCCGTGGATGGTGAGAACGTTCGGCCTCCCGGAAAGAACTGCGGCGAGCGCGCAATCACGCTCGGTTCCTTGTCCGTGGACGATGTCGGGATCGATTTGTTTCACCAGCTTACGAACTGCCCGAATGGTTCCGGAAAAAAGCGTTTTTCCCCATCCCAGCGGGGAAATCAAAGGCTGGTGGAAATGGATGTTGGGCGCGATCTTTTCCGGCGCGTTCATCGGGTGCTTGGTGCAGGAGATGACATGGATCTCCGCGTCCGGAAACTCTGTGAATCCGTCGAACAAACCCTGCGGAGCGGTTCCGAAATACGGAGTCGCCTTTTCGTATTCCTTGAAATGCTCGCGGCTGTCAGTGGTAATCTGGATAATGCGCATGGCTTACTGGGCGGATTTTTGAAATACGCGGTTGTGTCCCACTTGCAGAATTTCCCTGAAAAGGTAGGAATCAATTTCGGACGCGAGCCGGGAGGGCCCAGGGTGGCCTCCGGTCGCGAAAGGCGGTGGTTGGTAGGAAGTGCTCAGGCCGGAATCGTCGAGGATGATTATTCCGCCCGGCTTCACCGATGCCGCGCAAACCTCCCAATCCTTCAATACGATCTCATAATCGTGGTTTCCATCGATGTAGATCATGTCCCATTCGGTGGATTTAATCACTTTGACCGCCTCGGGATCTGTGGAGTATGCCTTCAGTAGCTCTGGCTCTGTCAGGGAAAAATGGGCGAAATTTGACAAAGTATCGGAACGGTAGTCCAGATCCGTTCTGTATTTCGACACAGTATCACCTACGCAGCTGAATGGAGAGATGCCGACGACCCGGCACAACGCCCCCTCATGCTTGGCAATCAGCGAGACAAGGCTCAAAACCTGGCCGCGATACACCCCGATTTCTAGGAAAGACGTGGGTTTGAACTCGTTGAAAAGCCGCCACCACATCACATGGAAGGCATCCTCTCCGAAGCCTCTTTTCTCCTGTTTGAAGTATTCGCGATGGTTGCGTAAACCATCCGGTAGGCTTCTGTGAAAGCCGATGAACGTCCTCTCGTAAAAGGAGGTCGGGTCTTCCAAGCTTTCCGCGAAAGGGGGTGTGGTCGTATCTGGATTCCCCGCCCCGGAAAGAAGGGCTGCTTTCGCCAGTTCGCTTTGCCTGTGGCGGCGTTTACCTTGCAGGTATCTGTAGATCTTCTGAATCATATTTAGTTAGTGGATGGTGGGTAATTTGGAGTGGGAGCCAAAGGGTGTTGGAGGTAGGGAAAAATATTGTTATCAGTTGCGCCGGGCGATGAAAACTACGTCCAGAATAGCAACTCTGTCCCTGTCGCGCTGGCGGGCTTCTTTCCTCAGATGCGGCCAGATTTCATCCACGTATTCTTTATCTGCCACCCGTATTGGGATTACCTCCTCGACTGTAAAACCGTGTTTTTCAATACTGTGAATGAATTCATCTTCAAAGCGACCTACCGCTCTTTTGTATTTTACAAAGATTAGGTTGAAGAGCCATGTCGGAAATATTTGAAAATCTAACGGAGGCATAGGGTCTTCGAACAAACCGTGCCCACTCAGATCGAATTTGTGTAACATAATGCCGCCTGGTTTCACGGCTTTCTCACAATAGTCAAAAAAACCATCCAGATCCTCGACATGTTCTAGGACATCAAAAGAGTAAAGAAAATCGACTTTTTCCGTGACTTCCAAATCCTCAAG
>CAMCYT010000153.1 GCA_945885485.1 Prosthecobacter debontii | reverse complement strand
CGCATCGGTGAGCCGGAAAGTTACAACTCCACCTTCAAGGTTAAGCAGGACTCCATCATCAACGTCCTCAACATTCACAACCCTTCCATCGAAGTCCACCTCGCCCCAAACGATGAAAAAAACACCGGCACCGCCATCATCCTAGCGCCCGGTGGCGGTCACAAAATTCTCTGGGTGGATCCGGAGGGAGTCGAATGGGTTCCCCATTTCGCGAAACTCGGCATCTCGACCATCATTCTTCGCAATCGTCTCCGCAGCGATGGCTATGAACCTTATACCGATGCAACGTATGATGCTCAACAAGCCATCCGCATCGTGCGCTCTCGTGCCGCTGAATGGAAAATCGATCCAAACAAAATCGGTATCATGGGCTTCTCCGCAGGGGCCGAACTCGCCGCAGCATCCGCCCTTTCATTCCCAGAATTCGAAAAGAAAATCAGTTCCGAAAAAGACCCACTCGCAAAAAATTCAGCACGTCCGGATTTCGTCGGTCTCCTCTACCCAGGCCCAACATCTTTCACCCGCGATCCAGCCACGGCAATCCCCGCCAACGTCCCGCCAGCCTTTATCGCCTGCTCCGGCTCCACCGATAAGATCCACGCAGTATGGGCGGCAGACTACTTCAACCCCATGCTCTTAGCAGGTGTCCCTAACTTAGAGATGCACATCTACGCACGCGGTGGCCACGGCAACCCAAAACGCGGACCAAATGAAATCCCCTACGCGTCTTGGTCAGATCGCTTCGATGTATGGCTCGGCGACCTTGGCTTCCTCGGAAAACCCGGCGAAATAACACGCGCAGCAAAAGACTCCGCCGCATTCGCCGCGAAGCCGAGGTAGGTTAACTGTAAATCAAAGAATTCCACCCGGCACATAAGCCGCAGCTTCCGGCCATTGCTTTTCTAACAAGCGGATATTTTTTGCAAACTTCGCGACCTGAGCTTTCGCAGCTCCAACCTCTTGGTCGCCTTTGCGTAAAATTTCATCGAGCTCAGCGCGACTGAGTCCGAGGCGGTTATCGACCGCGAGCCGCTCAATCAAATTGTTTTTCTCCACCACGCCTGTGCGCATATCGGCAACGGTTGCGACGGCGTGTTCCTTGATCGCCTTGTGCGCCGTTTCCCGACCCACTCCGCGCTTCACGGCTTCCATCATCACGGTAGTCGTCATCAAGAAAGGCAGATAACGCGCGGTCTCCGCAGCGATCACCGCTTCGTAAGCATCCATTTGATCAAGGATCGTCAGGTAAGTTTCAAACATTCCGTCCAGAGCGAAAAACGCATCCGGCAACATCACCCGGCGCACGACGGAGCATGAGACATCGCCCTCGTTCCACTGATCTCCAGCAAGACCAGCCGCCATCGCGAGATAGCCTTTGAGAATCACATGTAAACCGTTCACCCGCTCACAAGAGCGCGAGTTCATCTTGTGCGGCATCGCACTGGAACCCGTTTGACCCGGTGCAAATCCTTCGCTCGCCGTTTCATTACCCGCCATCAAGCGCAGGGTTTTACAAAACGACGAAGGCCCGCTCGCAAGCTCGGTTAGAACCGAAACCACACGCATGTCCAACGACCGCGGATAGACCTGACCCACGTTGTCCCACTGATGCGGAATACCGAGATGTTTGACGATCCGACCTTCAAGCTCCGCAACTTTTTCTGCATCGCCCTCAAACAACGAAAGCTGATCCATCTGCGTGCCGACCGCTCCTTTGAGCCCCCGCACCGCGTAGCCGGAGATCACATTTTCCAAAACTCCCAAACTCGATTGCAGCTCTTCACCGAACATCGCAATGCGTTTACCAAGAGTCGTCGGTTGCGCCGCAACGTTGTGCGTCCGTGCCGTCAACACCACATCATCCCACTGCTCCGCGCGCTCACGCATCCGGCGCAATGCAGCGACTGTTTTATCACGGATCACCAACAAACTCCGGAAAACCTGCAACTGCTCGACGTTTTCCGTCAGATCCCGCGAGGTCAGGCCTTTGTGAATTTCCTCATATCCTGAAAGCCCGTTGAATTCCTCGATCCGCGCCTTTACATCGTGTCGCGTCACTCGCTCACGCGCCATGATCGATCCGACATCCACCTGGTCTTTAACTCTTTCGTAAGCTGCGATGGCTTCCGCTGAAATCCCCAAGCCGAGATCCCGCTGCGCTTTCATCACAGCGATCCAGTATTCACGCTCCAACACGATCCGCCCTTCAGCGGACCAAATGTCATTCATACCTGCGGAGGAATATCTTTCTGCCAGAACGTTCGGGATCATATATGGCGAAATGAGGCTCCGACTTCACCCCTCCTGTCCAACTAAAAAACCTTAATTGATCTTTTCCGCAGGCTTTGGACGACGCTTCAGCACCGGCAGATGATGCGGCATGATCACTGAAAATAGATGCACTACAGGGAACGCCAACAAAGCCAACAATACCCCAGAAACAATCATTCCAAGGAAGAAACTGACAACATTCACATCCACACCCAAAAAATTAAACTGCAGCCCCTCGAAGCCCGGAACCTTGATTCCCAGATTTTTCCTCATCCAATCCCCCATGGCCACCTGCACCAACCCAATCGGGGGACTCGTAAATATATTGGAAATAAAACAAGCCAAGATCGCAAACGGCACATTCACTCGAAATCGCATCGCCACAACCGACGCGAAAAGCGACTGCAACGGCAAAACCACAAGCATGGAAAAGAAACATCCAATCGCCAGCCCCGCCGCCACCGTATCGCGACACGGAATCCAAAGAGCCCGATCAAACAAAGGCTTAGTCATCGCACGCCACCACGGACGATCACGCAACCGCCTATGTTTCAACATCCGGTAGCTTTTTCGGACTAAACTTAAATATTTTTCTTTCATGCCCTTGCTCGAAACCAAGTTCGCATGCCTCAGCAAACGTGCAATGTCCAATACGCATATTCTTTATCTCAATTTTCATCCCGCTCTTGCCCTGACGCCAATCTCCTCGCAACATCCGCCAGATAAATTTTATGGAAATCTGGCAAGCCATCCTTCTCGGCCTCATCGAAGGCATCACCGAATATCTTCCCGTCTCCTCCACCGGACACCTCATCGTCGCCCAGCGACTGATGGGAATCGGCACTCATGAGGGAAATGCAAAACTCGCCGCCGATGCCTTCGCCATCTGCATCCAAGGCGGCGCCATCCTCGCTGTGCTCGGGCTCTACTACAAATACGTGATCCGCATGATCAAAGGCGTGTTCGGTCAGGATCCTGAAGGACTCAAACTCGCCATCGCCGTCTTGATGGGCTTCCTCCCCGCAGCCGTTCTCGGTCTTCTGTTCAACGACATCATCGAAGAAAAACTTTTCGGAATGTGGCCAGTCATCGCCGCCTGGATCTTCGGTGGCATAGGCATTATCTGGACGGTCTCGTGGCGGAGAAAAAATCCCCCGCGCGGAAACGGGCGTGACATTCTCAAACTCGCTTGGCAGTCGGCCCTGTTCATCGGCTTACTCCAGTGCGTCGCTATGTGGCCCGGAACCTCCCGTTCACTGATGACCATCTGCGGCGGCCTCATCGTCGGACTCTCCGTCACAGCCGCCGTCGAATATTCTTTCCTACTCGGCGTTCTAACACTTTCCGCCGCCACATTCAAAAAAGCCATCTGGAGCATCGAAGGTGCTGGCGCACAATACGATACTTGGTTCGGCGGCACCAAACTCATGTGGGAAACCTACGGCCTCATCCCCCTCATCGCCGGCATCCTTGCCGCCGCCATATCCGCCGCCTTCGCTGTGAAATGGCTCGTCAATTTCCTCCAATCCCACGGCCTCCAAGGCTTCGGATATTACCGGATCTTTATCGGCGTCACCGTCGGCATCCTAGTCCTAACGGAAACACTCTAATATAAATAAGTCCTATAAGACCTATCTATCATTCTTATTCTTTCAAAAAATTATGTACCCATTCTTAGATCCTACCTTCCTACCGCGCTGGTCCACCTTCACCGCAGAAGCCATCGAGCCTTCCATCCGCCATGCCCTTGCAGAAGCTGAAGAAAACATCGATACCATCGCCTCGCAGGATCCCGCTGCCGCCACCTACGAATCTAGCTTTCTCGCCCTCGAGCACGCTACCGAATCACTCTCGCGCGGTTGGGGTCGCCTTCAACATCTCGATTCCGTTTCAGACAACCCAGCCCAACGCGAGGCCATCAACAACCTCCTCCCCGATGTCACGGATTTCTATTCATCCCTCTCGCTCAATCCTCAACTCTTCAACGTTCTCAATACGGTTGCGCAAAGCGAGTCTGCGAAATCCCTAACAGCAATCCAACAGCGTCACATCCAAGAAACCATCGCGGATTTCATCGAATCCGGCGCAGCTTTACCCGATGCCGAAAAATCCCGCATCGCCGCCAGCGATTCCGAACTCTCCAAACTCACCAAAAAATACTCGGAGAACGTTCTCGATGCGACCAATGCATGGGAACTCATCATCACCGACGAATCAAAACTCGACGGCCTGCCCGATTCCGCGAAAGCCGCCGCCGTCGCAAACGCACGCTCCAAAAACATCGAAGCCCCAGCTTGGCGTTTCACCCTCCAAGCTCCTTCCATGTCGCCCATCATGCAACATGCCCACGACGAGCAACTCCGCAAAACCGTCTGGCAAGCATCGTCCGTCGTTGGCTCAGAAGCCCCTTACGACAACTCAGAACTCGTTTGGAAAATCCTCGAACTCCGCAAACAAAAAGCCGAAGTCCTAGGTCACACGAATTTCGCCGATCTCACTCTCCAACGCCGCATGGCGCGCAATGGCGGGACCGCTCTCGCCTTTGTCGAAAGCATCCACGATAAAATCCACGCTACTTTCCTAGCTGATGCGCAGCAACTCTCCGAATACAAAGCCGCTAAAACTTCCACCACTCCGGAACAACTGGAACCATGGGAAATTTCCTACTGGGCCGAGCGCCAACGCAAAGAATTCTACGACATCGACGACGAGGACCTCCGCCCCTACTTCCCCGTCAACAGAGTCATGGAAGGT
The DNA here is from genome assembly GCA_945885485.1 of Prosthecobacter debontii. Lineage (GTDB taxonomy): Bacteria > Verrucomicrobiota > Verrucomicrobiia > Verrucomicrobiales > Akkermansiaceae > Luteolibacter. The sequence goes on along the minus strand of CAMCYT010000153.1, from coordinate 1,270 downwards.
ATGTTCAGCATCGCCTCAAAAATCTTCGGCATCACAATCACACAAAGAGATACTATTGATCTAAATTCAATCAAAAATCATCAATCATCAATCATCAATCGTCAATCAACTCCACCGGTCGACACTTGGCATCCCGAAGTCACCTTTTACGAAATCCACGATTCTAACAGCAAGAAACACCTCGGCTCATTTTATGCCGATTGGCACCCGCGCGAAACCAAACGCGGCGGTGCATGGATGAACTCCATCCACACCGGCGCACTCGGCGAGCCTCACCTCGGTCTGATCATCGGCAACATGTCGCCTCCCGTCGACGACACTCCAGCCCTACTCACCCACCGCGAAGTTGAAACCATCTTCCACGAGTTCGGCCACCTCCTCCACGGACTGCTTTCAAATGTCCCAGTGAAATCCCTTTCCGGCACCAACGTCGCTTGGGACTTCGTCGAACTCCCATCCCAGATCTTGGAAAATTTCTGCTGGGAACGCGAAACGCTCGACCTCTTCGCCCGCCACTACATCACTGATGCAGCTATCCCCGAAGATTTTTTCCGAAAAATGCTCGCCGCGAAAAACTACATGTCAGCCACCGTTTTCATGCGCCAACTCGCCCTCGGAAAACTCGACCTCGAACTCCACCTCCATCCCGAAAAATACCTCGGTCGCGACCTCCAAAAAGTCGATCGCGAAATCCTCGCCGACTACCGCGTATCGTTCAAAACCCAAGCTCCATCCATGGCCTTGCGTTTCAACCACCTCTTCTCATCGCCCACCGGCTACGCCGCCGGTTACTATTCCTACAAATGGGCGGAAGTCCTCGATGCCGATGCGTTCACTCGCTTCAAAAAAGAAGGTATCCTCAATCCCGAAATCGGCATGGCCTTCCGCGAACAAATCCTTTCCAAAGGCAACTCCGCCCCGCCCGAAGTCCTCTACCAAAACTTCATGTCCCGCCCCGCCGATCCAGAAGCTCTTTTGGTTCGGGCTGGGTTGGTTTAGATTTATTCGACTCTGGACTAGACCTATGAAAATTAGAAATTACCACAGAGACACGGAGAACACAGAGGTAATTTTCTATATAACCCTATGTAACAACAGCTCTGTGATCTCTGTGCCTCCGTGGTAAAAACCATCTGAAACCATTCTTCCAAACACTTTCTTTTATGAAAATCCTCATCGCATGCGGTGGCACTGGTGGCCACCTATTTCCCGGTATCGCTGTTGCTGAAAGCTTCCTCGCTCAAGGCCACGAACCTCTACTGCTGATCTC